>CAYYJU010000001.1:0-28767 GCA_964472335.1 uncultured Candidatus Saccharibacteria bacterium
CCATGTATCCACTCTGTCGCTCCATGTATTACATATTTTGAATCAGCAAAAATTTCTACTGGTAAGTTTATTTTGTTTTTCTTTAAATATTTGAGACCCTCAATAGCTGAAGTGAGCTCCATCTGGTTATTTGTAGCGTGATCACTTCGTCCACCAATCTCTATGACCTTATCACCCATAAGAAAAACTGTGCCCCAGCCAGCTCTGCCTGGATTTCCTCGTGCTGCTCCGTCTGTATAAATTATGATTTTATTTTTATCCATTTTAAAATATATCTTCTATCCTTAATCTTAACTCTTCCCTACCTCTAAATCTAGATAGGTCAAAAGTGGCTAATAAATTCACATTTAACCCTTCAGCGATTGGTTTGGTAAAAGACTCGAGCCCTGAAAAAAAAGAAATCGCCACAACTTTACTTTTTTTACCACCGAGTGTGCTAGAAAAGATAATTTCTAAATGTTCTCCGGATCCATTTTTGCCAAACTTTTTTATTTTTTCTATTGTTACACCTTCAAATAAAAATACAGGCTTCTCATTTGCAAGGCCAAAGGGCGACATCTTTTCTATCTCTCGCCAATTTTTCATATTCACATTATCTAAAGTAGATTTTATGTCATAGACTACATTGTTTTCTTGTTTATCTCTTTTTACCTTATGAAAAGATGTAGATAAATCTTCTTCTAAGAAATGAATTTTTTCACTATGCACAGTAAAGCCTCCAGCTAGCTCGTGGCCACCGTATTCCAAAAAAGATTCTCTAGTTTCCATCATGAGCTCCACCACGGATACTGACCCATCACTGCGACACGATCCCTTTATGCAGTCATTCTCATCTTTACCCCATACAAAAACGGGTTTTTCATATTCATCCATTATCTTGCCTGCCACCAATCCCAAAATACCCACCCGCCATTCTGGGTTTCCGATGACAATGACATCTGCATTTTCTCCTCGCTCATCTTTTTCTAGTTTTTTATTTACTTCTCTCATTATTCCTACGACTATACTCTTTCTCTCGTCATTTATTTTTGTTAAGTGTTTTGCCAAAATATCTGCTTGTGTCTCATCGTTTGTAGACAAGAGCTCAAAAGCTCGCATAGGATCATCCATGCGAGATGCTGCATTTAATCTAGGTGTGACCATAAAACCTATATCATCTTCTGAAATAAATTTTTGATTTATTTTCATCTGAGATAAAAGTTTTTGAAGACCAGGCCGTCTAGATTTTTTAAAAACTTTCATCCCAAAATATGCTATAGCTCTATTCTCCCCTGTGAGAGGGACCATATCAGACAGAGTAGCGAGCCCAGCCATATCTATCATCCATTTTTCTGTACCAGAAGCAACTTTAAAATACTCTCCATATTTTTTCAAAAAACCTTGAACTAATTTAAAAGCTACCCCAGCTCCACAAAGCATTTTCTCTGGATAATCATCTACTTTGGGATTTAAAATAGCATAAGCTTTTGGCAAAACATCTTTTGGTAAATGGTGGTCAGTAATTATCACATCAATATCATCTATCTCCGCTTGTGCTACCTCATCTACAGCGGTAATTCCTAAATCAACAGTAATTAGCAACTTTACATTATTTTTTGCAAATATTTCTATAGCTTCTAAGTTTAAACCATATCCTTCACTGTTTCTCTGAGGAATATATATTTCAAAATTTTCGTATTTGATGAGCTTAAATAAATCTTGCAAAATAACTGCTCCAGGAATTCCATCGCAATCATAATCTGCGTAAATTAAAATTTTTTCTTTTGCCTCAATCGCTTCAAAAAGCCTGACACAAGCACGCTCCATGTCCCGCATTAAAAAAGGGTCATGAAAATCTCTTTCATAGTCGGGGTTTAAAAAAATATCTGCTTGCCCTTCATCATTAATCCCTCTTTTCTCTAAAAGCATCCTTAATAATTCACCATATCTTTGCATAGGTGAAATTTTAGCATAATCTGGTACAATGTACCTATGGAAAATTGTATTTTTTGTAAAATTGTAAAAGGATAATTACCTTCCACGAAGGTCTATGAGGATGAAAAAACTTTGGCTTTTTTAGATATTGATCCAGTAAACATTGGACACACTTTGGTAATACCAAAAGAACACTTTGTGAATATATATGAAACTCCAGAAAAAACCTTATTAGATATGATGAAAGTAGTTAAAAAACTTTCTGAAGCTATAAAAAGTGGTTTGAAGTCAGATGGAATAAATGTAACCATGAACAATGACCCAGCAGCTGGGCAAATAATATTCCACTCACATATTCACATAATTCCAAGAATCACCGACGATGGATTTGGTGTCTGGAAAGGTAAAAATCCATATAAGGGAAACGAAAAAGAGGAAGTTGCAAAACAAATAGCTAGAGCGCTTTAATACCTGGCAGTGTACCATTTGCCAAAAAATCTAGAGTAGAGCCACCACCAGTAGAAACAAAAGAAAACTTTTTCTGCATTTTCATTTTTGATATTAAAGCCACAGTATCACCTCCACCTATGACACTATTTGCTTTTGAGCTAGCTACTAGTTTTAGTATTTCTTTTGTAGATTTATCTCCTCCATCTTCATACTTGCCGAGTGGCCCGTTCCAAAGAATGAATTTAGATTCTTTTATAATCAAATCTAACTTTTTTACTGTTTCAGACCCAATATCTAAAATATAATCATCCATACCGACTTCTTCTACTCTTTTATTTACTATATATTTGCCAGACTTTACTATGACATCGACTGGTAATATTAATTTATTACTTTTTATGATTTTTCTAGCATCAAATTTTGAATCATCCACTAAAGACTTACCTACTATGTAACCTTCTGCTTTCAAAAAATCATTTGAGAGTGCGCCACCAACAAAAATGCAATCTGCGAATTTTAAATATTTTTTTATCAAAGGCATTTTTGTAGAAAACTTTGCCCCACCTAAAATAAAAAGGAATGGGTGCTTTGGTTTTTTAAATGCAATAGATAGATTTTTTACTTCTTCTTCTAATTGGAAGCCTGCATAAGCTGGTAAAATTTTTGGCAAAAGTACTATAGATGCGTCTTTTCGATGGTCTACAGAAAAAGCTTCATTGACATATATATCGGCTAATTCTGCTAATTTTTTGGCAAAACCCTTGTCACATTCTTTTTCACCCTTATTATTCCTAAGGTTTTCCAATAAGACAATTTCACCGTTTTTCATTTCTTCTATAGCTTTAGTCACACTTGACCCCACTACTTCTTTTATAAATTTTGTTTTTACATATTTATTTAAAACTTTAGCCACAGGAGCTAGGCTATCTCCACCTTTACCTAGGTGTGTAATCAAAATTATTTTTGCTCCCTTTTTTTGCAAAAATTTTATAGTTGGAAGGGCTGACTGTATTCTAAAATCATCTTCGACTCTGTTATTTTTTATAGGAACATTAAAATCAACTCGAATTAAAACCTTTTTACCTTTTATATTTTTTATTTGTTTAATGTTTCGCATATTTTTATTATTTCTGAAAACTTTTTTGCGTCCAAGCTAGCCTTGCCCACTAAAAGACCGTCTGCTCCACCATTTTTCAAGAAACCTTCAGCATCTTTTGTGTTTACTGAGCCACCATAAATTATTCTGGGTAATTCTATATTTCTACCAAATTTATCAGCTAGGGTTTTCTTTATAAAAATAATCATCTCTTCGCAGTCTGTAGGAGTGGCATCTTTTTGATTTATTGTAGTAGAGATAGCCCAGACTGGTTCATAGCCAATTACTATCTTACCTATTGAACTTTTTGAAATACCTTCTAAGCATTCTTCAATTTGAGTTTTCACAAAATTAAAATATTCATGATTATGATTTCTGTCGTTTTCGCCGACACAAAGAATAGGTATGAGGCCAGATGCTAGTGCTCCTTTGATTTTTTTATTAATCAAAATGTTTGTCTCTCCTTGTGCTCTTCTCTCAGAGTGACCTAAAATTACATATTTTACACCTATATTATCCAGCATCTCTGGTGAGATTTCTCCAGTAAAAGGACCTACATCTACCCCAAATGAATCTTGAGCTCCTAAAATTATTTTTTTTGATAATTTTTTTAAATTATTTATGTATATAAATGGTGCACAAGCCACAATCTCAGTCTTTTTTATGTTGTGTATAAGCTTTGATAGATTGGAAAATAATTTCTCTGCATCCTTCCCTGATCTTGGATTCATTTTCCAGTTTCCAATAACTATTTTTTTCTTTTGTGCTACATATTTCATATGGCAAATTATAGCATAATACGCTAAAATATAAACATGAACCAAAAAGGTTTTACTCTTATTGAAAGCTTGGTCGGTGCGGCAATATTTGTTGTACTGGCACTTTTTGGATATAGAGCTTTTGGTGTGTTGATGAACGCTGTATTGTCATCACAAGCAAAAATAGCCGGGACAACTCTAGCCAATGAAAAGTTTGAAATAATAAGAAATCTCCCTTACACAGATGTAGGTATTGTAGGTGGTCTTCCTGTAGGTAAAATACAAAGAACACAAAATATAACTAGAGATAACTTCAATTTTGTAATACAAACCACTATTAGAAGCGTAGATGATTCTTTTGATGGAACAATCGGAGGGACTCCTGCTGATTCATCCCCTGCTGACTATAAATTAGTAGACTTGGATATAACATGCCCTACCTGTAGAGTATTTTCTCCTTTAAATTTTACTACTTTAGTAGCACCACATGCGCTTGAGACTGCCTCTACAAATGGAGCTCTTTTTGTTAGAGTTTTTGATTCAAGTGGCCTACCAGTACAAAGTGCATCATTACATATAGTAAATACCCAGACAAACCCAGACACCATAATAGACGAAACCACAGACATAGATGGATGGGTAAAAATAGTAGACGCCCCAACAGGAACAAATGCTTACAATATAGTAGCTACAAAAACCGGATATACGCAGGATCAGACATACCTACCAGGTGGCGCAGCCGGATCAAGTCCAGTAACGCCTGACCCAACAGTAGTTTTACAACAAGTTACACAATCAAGTCTTATTATAGATAGAGTAAGTTCTCTCTCTGTTAGTACAGTAGATGCTTCTTGTGTCCCAGTGCCATCCATTGGTTTCTCATTAACAGGGACAAAATTAATAGGTGCACCATCAATATTAAAATATAATACTCAAAACTTTTCTACTGACACAGCTGGTATTAATACTTTATTAAACATGGAGTGGGATACTTATGGAATTTTATTAACATCTGCTTCTTATGATCTAGCCGGGACAACCCCTCTTCCTTCTTTTGCTTTAAACCCGAATGAAAATAAAAATGTTCAACTAGTCGTAGTTCCACACGTAAATAGAGCTCTTTTGGTGTCTGTAAAAGATTCTCTAGGCAACCCAATAGATGGAGCGACTGTAAGATTGCAAAAAAGTGGCTTTGATCAAACAAAAAATACAAATAGTGGCACCTGTGCCACTCCAGGCCAAACATTTTGGAACGGTCTTACAAGTGGTACATATACACTGACTATTTCAAAAACAGGATACACTACATACACAAATAGTTCACTGAGTGTTTCTGCGTCTTGGCAAAATCAAACCATAACTCTAACTCCTTAATATGCATAAAAAAATATTAAACAAAAATTTTGGCTTTACGATAATTGAAACACTCTTTGGTATATCTATCTTTATAATTGTAACTATATTGGTTACTTTATTTTCTAGAAATTTGTGGATTTACAACTCTTTTATTACAGGTGGACTAGCTGAGACAGACGCAGGTAGAACTGTATTAAAGACACTTACTTCTGATATCCGTACTGCATCTTCTGCAAACAATGGTGCATACCCTATAGCTGAAGCTTCTACGACTTCCTTTTCTTTTTATTCTGATATTGATGATGATGGTTTAAAAGAAAAAATAAGATATTTCTTATCTGGAACTTCATTGCAGAAAGGGGTGATAAAACCTACAGGCACACCCCTGGTTTATCATCCTGAAGACGAAAAAATAACTATCCTAATTGATAAACTCACCAATTCTTTGCTTTTTGAATATTACGATACGAGCTATGAAGGAACTACTGCCCCATTGTCTTTCCCGATTAATGTTCCAAAAATTCGATTGGTAAAAGTCACCATAATAATAGACAAAGATCCAAACAGAGCTCCACTGCCTATGACTTTTTCTACTCAGGTTTCAATGAGAAATTTGAAAGATAATTTATGATTAATAAAAAAACATATAACATAAAAAGAAAAAAGTCTGGGATGTTGATTTTACAAGTCATGGTCTTTGCATCAGTGGTTATAGTGATGATAACTGCTTTAGCTAGCTGGACAGCCACCACGATAAAAGCTGGACGAGTAGCATTTAACCGTGAACAAGCATTTCAGTCAGCTGAAGCTGGCATAGACTATTACCGCTGGCATCTGGCGCATGCACCTAGCGACTACCAAGACGGCACAGGAGCAAATGGCTCTTATGTACACTTATTAAAAGACAAAAATAATAATACTGTGGGTCAATTTACACTGGATATCACTGCCCCACCAGCAGGCTCAACTATAGTAAAAATAAAATCTAGCGGAATTTCTTATCTGGATTCTTCAATAACTAGAAAAATAGAGAGCCAAGTAGCAAAACCTTCAATAGCAAAATATTCCGTCGCTGGGAATGACAATATGCGTTTTGGTTCTGGTACAGAAATTTTTGGACCTATCCATGTAAACGGTGGAGTTCGTTTTGATGGATTGGCACACAACATAATAACTAGTGGAGTTACTACTTATACAGACACAGACAGTGATGCTTGTACTACAAGTAATTCCTATGGTGTGCATACTTGTCTATCACCACAAGATCCTACTTCCCCTACAGCACTACCTACTCGCTTAGATGTATTTGAAGCTGGTCGTCAAATAAGCCAACCTGTAATAAATTTTTCAAGTTTTACTACTGACCTAGCTACCTTAAAATCAAATGCTCAATCAAGTGGATTTTATAGAGACTCAGCAGGAAGTGGCTACTTGGGTTATCATATTGTTTTAAAGACAAATGACACTTTTGATCTTTATAAAATAAATTCATGGGCAAGTTTGGGAAGTTGCTCTTCGTCCCCTTCAGGAACACCAAGCTATAGTATTGGAACTCAAACACTCCAAGGTAATTATAATTTCCCTACAAATGGAATAATATTTATAGAAGACAATGTCGTAATAAACGGGCAAATAAATAGTGCTAGGCTTACAATTACAGCTGCTGATTTGCCAGTACCATCAAACCCAGCAAACTATAAAGACATGATAATAAATAATGATTTATCATATACAAGCTATGACGGCACAGACTCTATAGGATTGATAGGCCAAGATAGTATTATGGTAGGCATGATAAGTGAAGACAACCTAAAAATAGATGGGGCTCTCATAGCTCAAAATGGTAAAGTGGGAAGATATTATTATTCTGGAGGAAGTTGTGCTTACAAAAATCGTTCTTTGATTTCACTTTATGGGATGATAGCCTCTTATGCTAGATATGGATTTGCTTACACTGACGGTACTGGCTACGCAAATAGAAGTATAACTTATGATGGAAACTTACTTTATTCACCACCACCAAATTTTCCACTCACAGCAAGTCAATATGAGATTTTTTCTTGGCAAGAAATAAAAGACTAACTAATACTTCCAAGAATAGAGTACAAAGGAGATATCATTGATATCGCAAAGAACCCTACCCCTGCACCAATTACTATCATAAGCACTGGTTCTATTATTGTAGATAAATTTTTAGTTTTATTTTCTATTTCTTCTTCATAAAATGAAGCTATTTGAAGCAACATTTCAGATAATTTTCCAGTCTCTTCCCCCACTTGGACCATCTCTGCCATCATAACAGGATACAAATTAAGATTATCTTCAAAAACCTTCGAGAAGGGGGCACCTTTTTCTACTTCAAATTTAGCCTTATTTAAAACTTGTTTATAGTAAATGTTTTGTACTACATCCTCTGTAATCTCAAGAGCTCTGGTAATTGAAACACCAGAAGTCAAAAGAGATGACATGCTTCTTGCTGTACGTGCAGTGTTTAATTCTTTTACCAATGTGCTGACAACTGGAATTTTAAGAAAAACAAAGTCAATATATTTTGCTATAAATTTTGCTCTAAACAATAAATACATTCCAAATGCCCAAAAAACAAGTATAACAAAAGTTAAGATTAAATTATTTGAGAAAAAATTTCCAGCAAATATAAGAACTCTAGTAGACAATGGTAATACCACACCTAATTCTTTGAAAGTATTGGCCAAAGTAGGGACCACGAAAGCAAACATCAAAATACCTATCACCACCATAGCCGACATTATTACTCCAGGATATATAAGTGCTCCATGTATTTTTCTCGTAAGAGAATGCGACTTTTCTAAACTTATACCGATATCAGAAAGAGCTCCTGATAGATTTCCTGACTCTTCCCCGGCACGAGCCATTGAAACAAAAAGCTTTGAAAAAACACCAGGGAATTTCGCGAGCGCAGATGAAAAAGTCTCTCCGGCATTTATATCATTAATTAATGATGTTAAAACCTTGTTTAAAGTTTTATTTTTTGTTTGTTTTTTTAACACCGACAATGCTCTAGCCAGAGAAAGACCAGCTCGGAGCATGCCACTTAAATTTTTGGTTAAGACTATCTGGTCGGCAACTTTGACCTTTGAAAAAAGATCATTAATAGACGAAAATTTTTCAAAAAAGTTAGCATTTTTTTCTGTAATCGATAATGGAATATCTCCCCTACTTCGTAATTCACGAGATAATGTAAAACGATCTACTGCTTCCTGAGTACTTTCAAATATTTCTCCATTTTTTAATTTTACTTTATATGAAAAAAGCATTTATTTTATTCAGAAACTACACGGAATACTTCTTCTAAGGTAGTCACTCCTAAAACTGCTTGATACACTCCATCTTCAAGCATTGTCATCATTCCTTCTTTTTTTGCTTGAATTTCAATATCATCTTGAGAGCTTCCTTTGATAATCATTTCTTTTATTGTAGGAGTAATTTTTAAAACTTCATGCATGCCTGTACGACTCGCATATCCATCTTCAAATTCATTAATTCTGACAGCTTTATAGAAAGGAACTTTATCCCATGTATCTTTTTGGTCAATTACATTTTCTTGTTTCAATAAAGAAAGCATCCTATCTAAGTCCACAAATTTACTAAGATTTTTTATTTCAGCTTCAGATAAAAAATATTTCTCTTTATTTGATACGAGTTTTCTTACTAATCTTTGAGCAATGATAGTCTTTACTGTAGCAGTTATCAAAAAAGGTTCTACTCCCATGTCTATCATTCTAGGGACTGCGCCAGCAGCAGAATTGGTGTGTATAGTAGACAATACCAAGTGCCCTGTAAGCGAAGCGTTGACTGCGAGACCGGCTGTCTCTCCATCACGTATTTCTCCTACCATTATTATATCTGGGTCCTGACGCAAAAGTGAACGAAGACCATTGGCAAAAGTAAGTCCTATTTCTGGTTTTACTTGAGTTTGATTTACTCTTGGCATTTGATACTCAATTGGGTCTTCTACTGTAGATATATTTACTTCTGGTTTATTTAAAATATCTAGCATTGTATATAGAGTGGTCGTCTTTCCACTTCCAGTAGGACCTGTGGCTAATACCATTCCTGTTTTTTGTTTTAAAGAATTATGTATACGCTCTAACCCTTCACCATGAAAACCCAAAGTCTCCAAAGAAAAACCATGTGCATTTTCTTTCAAGATTCTCATAACTGTTTTTTCACCAAAGAACGTAGGCAAAGTAGAGACACGGAAAGAAATCTTTTCTCCATCCTGTTCTTTTTTAAATCTACCATCTTGAGGCAATCTCTTTTCATCCAATTTTAAATTGGATAAAACTTTGATACGAGCTGTGATTCCAGCTCCGGCATTTTTGTCGAGAACCATGGCATCATGAAGTATTCCATCTATTCTATAACGTATAGTAAGTTCTTTTTCGCCTGGCTCTATGTGTATATCAGATGCATTTTGCAAGATAGCATGGACAATAAGAGAGTCTACGATTTTTATAACGGGTAAATCTTCAGCCATTTTCTGCAATTCGGCCTCAGACTTTTCTGCTGATTTTTCTCCATCTTCATTTACTGAGTTAGAAAGTGTATTAGATTCGTTTTGAATAATATTTTGAAATTCTGCTTGTAGGGTTTTCCTGTATTGCATCAATACAGACTTTATTGAAGCTGTATCGGTAAGCCGAGGTAGAATTTTTAAACCTGAACGCTTTTTTATGAAATCAATTACCGGTAAATCATCTACATCAAGCATGGCAACCTCTAACCCACTTTCATTTTTTTTGTAAGCAACAATATTATAATTTCGAGCTATTGGCTCAGGAATAAGAGACAGAATAGAGAAATCAATCTTTTCTTTTACTAAAGAAATAAATGGTATCCCTAAAGCAAAAGCTTCTATTTTTTTTAGATCTGTTTCAGATATTTTACCTTCTGAAAGTAATATATTCCCGAGTTTTTGTTTTTTTGTCTCTGCTTTTTTTACAGCAAGATCAAGATCTTCGTTTGTCACTAGCCCAGACTTCAAAACAAATTTTTTTAATTGTTCTTCATCTATTTGCATTTATTATAGTATAACAAAAAATCCTGCCAACTGACAGGATTTTTTGTTAACTTTTAATTTTCTAGAAGAATAGGCTTCTTCTTTACTATAACGTTTATTGATGATGTGGAGTTTGATTTATCATTACAAGATATAACATATGTAGTAGATACAGCAGGACTTACTGAAACACCTGTAGAATTATTAGCTTCTCCTCCTGTGTCAAAGTTTGTTCCTGAGCAAGACTTAGCACATGAAGACCAGGTAAGTTTTGTTGAGCCACCTGTGTATATTGTGGTTGGTGCAGCATTTAAAGATGCACAACCTACTGGAGCCTGAGTAGCACTACAGCTATCATTTGATCCACCATCAGATCCTTCACACGTCCAGTTCCAATCTCCTTTACCAGACAATGCTGATGGGTTTGCAGTTCCAGCTGAACAAAGTGGGCCAAGAGGAGCGGTGGTGTATGAGCCACCATTTGGCGGTGTGGCACAAATACCATTTGTAGGATTTACCCCTGAAACACATTGACTAAATCCATTCCAAACTGTTCCTGCTTCACAATTTGCAGAAATAGTCACTCCTACTCCATTTGGAGGGAATGGTACAAGTGATTTCGCATTATTGTAAAGATAAAATGTTCTAGAATTAAATGGAACTGTGACACTGGCTGTACCAGAAGTCGGATTTGTTTTACCTGATGGAGATACTATGATATCTTCCATTCCATTTGCTGTAATTGCCGTAGTTTCACCTTCTGGATTTGTTATCCCCCAGTCTAGAGTCGTAGTACAGCTATTCTCTCCTTCATTAATAGAACAATTTGGCCCTGACAATGTGCCAGACATTCCTACTATCACTTCACAGCTGTCTCCATCCCAACCACTACCAGGCAGACAATTAATATGAATACCGGGAGTTAAAGAAGCGGTAGCAAGCTCTACTGCATTGTGATACAAGAAGAAATTATTTGCTGTATAAGAAACAACTGCAGTCACTGGAGCAGTGAATGGATATGTACAATTGGTACAAGTACCTGCTGGATTTCTAGTTATGGCTGTATTACTTCCGTTTGGTGAGATTAGGTTCGCTGTAGTTACAGTAAGAGTAGTAGTACATGTAGATGCACCGTTTGCAATTGTACATGGAGATGCACTAAGTGTTCCAGAAGGATTGGTATCCCCTACACAAATTGTTCCATTCCAAGTACTACCTACTGCACAGGTTGCTACAGCTGTCCCTGCATCAGTTTGATCTAGCAATACACTATTGTGATACAAATAGAAAGTTGTAGTTCCATTTATTCCATAACCAAGCGTCACTGTTTGTGAGCCAACTGCAAGTGGTGAAGGAGTAAATGAAGCTGGGGTTCCTGTGTTCCTAGTAATCGTAGTTGGGTTCCCTGTTAAGTTTGCGGTGGTCCAAGATACTGATGCATTACATGATGACCCTCCAATTGCTATCGTACAGTTTGTAGCACCAATTGTTCCTGAAGGAGAAGTATCTCCGGCACAAATTGTTCCATTCCAAGTACTACCTACTGCACAGGTTGCTACACCAGCAGAGCCATTAGTCTGAGCAAGTAATGTAGGTGTGCCAGCAATGTTGTGATAAAGGAAGAAAGTAGTTACTCCACTTATTCCATAACCAAGTGTCACATTCTGCGAACCACCGGCTAGTGGTGACAATGCAGGGAGTGGGCTTGGAGTTCCAGAATTTCTAGTAATTTCTGTAGCTCCTGCTGTTAAGTTTGCAGTTGTCCAAGATACTGTTGAGTTACATGATGGTGCTCCAATTGCTATTGTACAGTTTGTGGCACCAATTGTTCCTGAAGGATTTACTATAGGCTCACAAGTATCTCCATCCCACTCACTACCTGAAAGACAATTTATTTCGACTCCAGGTGTCATTGAGTCTTGAGCTAGAATTTCTCCATTATGATACAAGAAGAAATTTGTAATATCATAACCCACTACAGCAGTCACTGGAGCAGTGAATGGATATGTACAATTGGTACAAGTACCTGCTGGATTTCTGGTTATGGCTGTATTACTTCCATTTGGTGAGACTAGGTTAGCTGTGGTTACAGTAAGAGTAGTAGTACATGTAGATGCACCATTTGCAATTGTACATGGAGATGCAAACAATGTGCCTGAAGGACCAGAAGTAAATGTAACCACGACTGAACAATCTGCTGTCACTGCCCCTGTAGTATATGTAGCACCAGAGCTACCACTAACAGGTGATCCTGGTGGACAAGTACCTCCTATAGAAAATGTGTTTCCAGCATTTGGAGTTATTGTAAAGGTTGTGGTATTACCATGAGTCACTGTTTGTGAAGATGGAGATATCGTTCCACTTCCTACAGCAGATGCTGAGACAGTATATGTATTTGGTGTACAGACACCGTTCATCCAAGTAGTATTTTCTTCACAAGTAATTTCAACACCAGGAGTTACATGATCTTGCGCTAGCTCAGGACCATTGTGATAAAGAAAGAAATATGTCGTCGCATAACTGACAGGGACAGAAGCTGTGCCTGACAATGCTGTAGAAATTACAGAAGTTCCATTTATAGGATTAACTGGATTTCTATTTACTTCAGTTTCAGCACCTGATATTGGATTTGTCGTATTCCAGGTTATTGTGGAGTTACATGTAGAGGCACCACTTGCGATAGTACAACTAGATGCAGACAAACTACCTGTAGGTGTAGGGTTTGCAGCACAAATTGTTCCATTCCAAGTGGTATTCGCAGGGCAAGATGTATTTACAGTTATAGGATTAGAAATTCCTGTGGCTGAAACTATTGCTGTGTTTTTACACTGAACATAATAAGTAAATGGCCCAGAAATACTATTTGGTGAATTGTATGCTATTGGGTTATTTGCTCTATAAACCGTAAGAGGAATTTGATTATTATCAAGTAAACGACAAGATGTAGTCGCATAATTTGTAGTAGGAGTATAAGCAAAATTTATATTTGTATCTGGTGTAGTGTCGTAAGGAGTAGAAGCAGTGACTGATACAGTAATAGGTGTACAAACACCTCCGATTATTATCGAGCCAATTGGACAATCATCACAAGTAGGTGGATTTGTCGCTCCATTTGAACAAGATGTTGCTGTGAATGTGGCACTGATTGTTTGATTTGAAGTTACATTGTCAAAAGTGTAAGAAGAAATTTGTCCACCATCACCACCATTGATTGAAACATTCGCTATATAGCCAGGATTAGCAGTAATAGTGTAAGCATGCCCAGATGAACCATAAGTCACACTAGTAGTTCCAGATGGAGAAATACTTCCATTTGCTCCAGCTGATGCAGTGATGGTGACCTGTGCTTTACAAAAACCAGAAACATAATTACTTCCTGGGAGACAACTTGCCACAGGAGTCACTGGGGTTCCTAGTAATTGATAATTATTATAAAGATAAAATGTCCTTGAAGTTCCTGGATTTATTGCATAAGTAGTATTAATTGATTGCGTGCCTGTACCTGTGCCTGTGCCTACTGTGATACTTGTAGGCGTTGTAATCTCTGAAGTTCCATTGGGATTTAAAATACTTGCACTTAAGCTCGTATTACAACTAGAGGCATTGTTTGCTACGGTACAATTTGTAGCAGTAAGAGCACCCCACGTCGTCAAAGGTGTCGTGTCAAAATATCCCTCACTAGAATATCCTGTGCCTGTAGAGTTTGTAGCATAGCCACGATAAAAATAAGAATCATCTGGAGTTAAACCAGTTATCACAACTACAAATGTTCCTGGAACTGCTTGTGACAATGTCGCTGGAGCACAAACAGTATTTGTGGTAGCGAAACTTGGATCTCGTGAAGTGCTACTATAACAAACTCCTCGAGCAGAAATAGATGCAGGAGTTCCGAGCGATGTGACAGTAGCCCCTAATGTAGCGCCATAATAATCTACAGAAGTATCAGTCGGAGAAGTGACAGTAGGTACAGTGTTTCCGGAGCAAATACTTCCATTCCAAGTAGTATTCGACGCACAAGTTGTAGTAACTGTTTTTGAATCCAGCTGAAAACCATTATTGGAAAGGAAAAATGTAACCCCTAGTCCATTGTTGTCTCCATTACCATCATCATTAAATGGAATAGTGAAAGATGCAGGACCACTATTACCACTTGCTGGATTTGGTGTAGCTCCACCGCTATTTGTAACAGCTGATATTGCTACAGGGTTCGTAGTAGACCAATTTATACTTACACCAGTACAGCTACTTTGACCAGAATCTACAGTACAAGATGAAGGACCACTGGTAAATTGTCCATTCATTTCTCCAGCAACCGACACAGATGTATTTCCATTTCCTGTGCCTGCTGCGTTGTTACAATATATAGTATATAAAGTAGTAGCTGTGAGTGCTCCAGTGCTAAATGAACCACTTGGAGCAGCTACAGGAGAACCATTGTAAGTACATGAAGTAGCAGTGGGAGCTGACCAGCTAATAGTAGAGCTTCCGTTGTACGCTACAGATGCTGGACTAGCAGATACTGTGACCACAGGAACAGAGACACAACTATCTCCATCCCAAGCACTACCTGAGACACAATTTGTATTTACTGTGACATGGTCAAGCTCTACCCCGTTATGGTAAAGATAAAATGTAGTATCACCATAATTAATATTAGGAACACTTAGATTTGTAAGTCTTCTAGTTAAGTAAGAAACATGTGTACCATCTGGATTATTGTGAGTGACTTGTGTAGTTACTCCCTCTATAAGGTCTGATGTGCTCCATCTTATAAGAGCAGAGGATGAAGAGCTACCAGCTGGAATTTCCATAGCAATAGCAGAGATAAACCAGCCTGTTGGTGGAGTGACTGGCGTGCGAGTTATTGTAAAATTACTTGAGTTGACAACTGGAGCAACAGGATTTCCCTCTCTGTCTTGCGGGTTTCCATAATAGTTATCAAATTCATCAAAATATGGCAATGGGTTACTGGTGGTATTATATGCTGTTGCTGTTATTGTATAATTCCCCTCAGGCCAAGAAGATGCGTCAACACTATTGCTGATAGTAAAACTTGGAGATACACCAGTAGCACTCCAAGAACCAGAAAACATTTGAGTACCGACACTATTTGTGATGACATAGCTCACACTAGTTCCTCTTTCTTCTACACCAAAACCGCTATTTTTTTCTGGGTCAAAACCTGCACAAAAATAACTTTTTGTCCCTTGTATAGAGATAGAAATACTTCCTGGGTCAGGGTATGCACCTGTAGGACTAATTGATGAAATTGTAGGGTTTTTTGCATAGTCATAAGTTCCACAACTTGCTAATGCTGTATCTGCCTTAAAGAAAAATCCACCGACCACTACTAAACTTAGCAAAACAAAAAGACTGAGAGATTTAAATTTCATAATTATTAATTTTTTATAAAAATGTTAATTAATACTATTATACAATAATAACTTGTATATAAATGTGTACTTGAAAATATTGTGTGGATAACTATAAAAAATCATATGTTTTCTTATATTGCATTTGAATAAAATTTATGATATATTCATATGGTATAAGTCCTGTCCCAACAGGGCTTTTAATTTTAAAAATTTAATAAAAAACACTATGTTAGACTTAAAAACATTCAAATCAGCATTAGAACAGCTAGAACAAGATAGAAAAATCCCAAAAGAAAAGATACTAGACGCCATAGAACAAGCAATGGCGGCTGCTTACAAGAAGGATTACGGTAAAAAAGGCCAAATAGTAAGGGCTAAATTTGACCTTGATACTGGAAAAACCAATTTTTACCAAGTAAAAATCGTGGTAGATGACAGTATTGCAATACTAGATGAAGAGGTAGAGAAAGACGAAAATGATGAAAGAGTATATTTTAATGCTGAGCATCATATCCTACTTGAAGACGCTAAAAAGATAAAAAAGGGTGTAGAATTAAACGATGAAGTCGTATTTCCCCTTGAAGCAAAAGACGATTACGGTAGAATCGCAGCTCAAACAGCAAAACAAGTCATAATCCAAAAGATTCGTGAGGCAGAAAGAGTGTCTATAATAGACGAATATGGCACAAAAGAAGGCGAAATCATCTCTGGAATAGTCCAAAAAGTAGAGAGAGGCAATATTTATATAGATTTCAACCGTGCTACAGGTATTTTGCCTGCAGAAGAGCAAATTCCGGGTGAATTCTGGGAAAGAGGTCGCAGGTTGCGAGCTTATCTATACTCTGTAGAAGACACACAAAGAGGCATAAACCTTCGTTTGTCTCGTACACATCCTAAATTCTTAGAAAAGCTTTTCATGATGGAAGCTCCAGAAATCCAAAATGGTATTGTAGAAATAAAGTCTATTGCTCGCGAAGCTGGTGCTCGTTCAAAGATTGCCGTACATTCAAATGATGAACATATTGACGCTGTGGGCTCATGTGTAGGTCAAAAAGGTACTAGAGTAAACACTATTACTCAAGAATTGGGTGGTGAAAAAATAGATATTATCCCTTGGTCTACTGATCCAAAGGTATTTGTGACCAATTCCCTGTCCCCAGCAAAAGTAATCTCTATAGATATAGATGAGGCTGACCATAAAGCTACAGTAGAAGTAGCTGACGACCAACTTTCACTAGCTATTGGTAAAGGCGGACAAAATGTACGCCTAGCTGCCAAGCTTACTGGTTGGAGAATAGACATAAAGGGTGATGGAGCTGTAATTTCTGATGAAGAAGAGGCTGGTGACATAGATGACACCGAAGAAGTAGTTGAAAAGACTGAAGAATAATAATACAATACTCTTATGGCAAACATAAATCATAAACCTTCAAAATACATGCTAAATCTGTTGCATGCTCTTCCGGCTTTCGTGGAAGGAAAAACAGATGTATTAAATGTAATCGTAGAAAACAACTCAGGCTCACTGAACAAATACGAAATAATTACTGAGTCCGGACAACTAAAACTCGACCGTGTCGGTTATTCTCCTATCGTCTATCCATTTGCTTATGGGGCAATACCTATGACTTGGGATTATGACAATGATCCTTTGGATATAGTCATAGCAAATGCCACAGAGCAATTTGTCCCTGGTTCTTTAGTAGAGATAAGAATAATCGGGGTAATGAAATTTGAAGACGAAGGAGAAATAGACGATAAAATCATAGGTGTAGTAAACGATGATAAGAGGAATAATCATATAAACACCATAGAGGATCTGGGTGAATACTTTAAAACTGAGACAAAATACTTCTGGGAAAAATACAAAGAGCTTAAAAAAGCTAACACTGGTATAACAAAAGGCTTTTTTGACAAAGACGAAGCTATAAAAGTGGTAAAAGAGTGTGAACAAAGATATACAGATATCTATCTCAAAAAATTTGAATAGTGTATACTAAAGTAGGTCTTATTATAAGTTTTAATCGATTAAAAAATATGAAAAAATATTTAGGTTTGTTTATTGTTTTAGTTTTAATTTTTGTAGTAAATGTAAATAGTTCTTATGCGACGGAAGGTTCATCTAGTTCAAATACTGGCACAGTAAAAAGTAAAATAGATGAAAGAAAACCAAAGCTTAATGAGTTTAAAGAAAAAAGAGCAGAAATAAAAGGTGAGATAAAAACAGCAAAGGAAGACTTTAAATTAAAAAGAGAGGAGGCGAAGACAAAAATGAAAGGTTTGAGAGAACAATTAAAAGGTGAAAAAGACACAGCGAAAGCAAAAATAAAAGAAGCTAGAGTTGCTGGGAGAGAAAGAGCTTTGGAAAGATTTGATGGAGCAATCAAGAGAATGACTACTCTTAAGGCTAAGATCGATGAGCATATAGTAAAATTGGAAGCAAAAGGATTAAATGTGGCTGACGCAAAGAAATTTGTAGCTACAGCTCAAGAAAAAATAGATGCAGCTGATGCAAAAATTGCAGAGATGAATGCCTTACTTGCTACTTCAATAGATCAACTAAATGCAGAAAATAAAACAAAGTTTAGAACTTTAGTAAAAGAAACACAGGCTTTAATAAAAGAAGCTCATGTCTCTCTTAAATCTGCTGTAAAGTCACTAAAGGGTCAAGTAAAAATAAGAGTTGAGGAAGAAAAAAATATTGAAACTAATACTGTTCAATAAAAATTATCAATTTAAATTAAAATAAATTTATGGAACCAGAAAAAAAATCAAATGGTGCAATGGTGGGATTAGCAATCGTTGTCATCATACTTGTCATTGGTGGTATATACATGTGGCAAACAAATAAAGTAGAAGTAGAAGCTCCAGTTGAAAATTTAGTAGAAGTTTCAAGTGAAGCTTTGAACAACCAAGATGCTGCAGCTATTGATGCCTTGGATTCAGAAGTAGAATCTACTGATGCAGAGGCAGGCGTAGACGTAGAAGCGGTAAACTAAATTAGGAATTAAAACAAAAAGGCCCGCTTGACCATGGTCAAGCGGGCCTTTTGACAAAAAAAATCAAAACATATAGACTAAAAATTATGCAAACAAAAATAAACAAACTACCAAAAAGTGAAATCGAAATAGAAGGAGAAATAGACGCAGATGTATTTGAAGGTTATTTCAATAAAGCTTTAAAAATTCTTGGAGAAAATATAAAAATAGATGGCTTTAGAAAAGGTAAGATACCAGAAGCAGTATTACTACAAAATATTCCTGAAATAAGTATTTTAGAAAAAATGGCAGAGTTAGCCCTAAATGAACACTATCCTAAAATTATACAAGATGAAAAGATAGATGCGATCAGCAGACCAGAAATAGCTATCACCAAGCTTGCTCGTAAAAATCCGCTAGGATTTAAAATCAAGACTGCAGTCCTGCCAGAAATAAAACTTCCTGACTATAAAAAAATCTCAAAGAAAATTTTAGGAGAGGTCACAGATATCGAGAAAAACATAGTAGTGAGTGATGAAGATTTGGAAAATACGATAAAAGACATCTTAAAATCTCGGGCACCAAAAAAACACCTAGCCGAAGGTGAAGTAGCCGAGGACACAAAAGAAGAACTTCCAGAATTCAATGATGAGTTTGTAAAGAATCTCGGACCCTTCAAAGATGTGGCAGATTTTAAAGACAAACTAAAAGTAAACATCAAACTAGAAAAAGAAAACGCTCAGAAAGAAAAAACTAGAGTAAAAATTATTGAAAAAATCATAGAAGATAGCGAACTCGAGCTACCTGAAATATTAGTTGAAATAGAAACAAATAAAATTCTACAAAGAATGGAAGCTGACATCACTCAGATGGGATTAAAATTTGAAGACTATTTAAAACACCTAAATAAAACAGTGGAAGATTTGAGAAAAGATTTTAGAGGTGATGGAGAGAAAAAAGCAAAATTAGGTTTACTTTTAAATGAAATATCTAAAGTAGAAAAAATAACTGCTGATCCAGAGCTGGTAGCAAAAGAAGTAGCAGCTATTTTAGAGCATTACAAAGATGCAGACCCAGAAAGGGCTCAGATGCACGCAGAAAATGTATTGACTAACGAAAAAATCTTCCAATTCTTGGAAAATCAATCATAATAAAATAAAAAACCGCGACAATGTCGCGGTTTTTTATTTTTAAAATTTTTATTAATCTAAAGGTATTCCTTTTAGTTTTTTATAAGCCATTATCATTCTGGTCATACCGATACCTCCACCTACTCGTGGAAAGAATTTTAATGATAAAAACTCATCAAGTTCTTTGTCTACTCTCTCTTTGCCAAATAAATCATACAAAAGCTTTGCATACCCTCCCCCAGAAATAGTATTGAACTCTTCTCGCATTTCTTCTACATTTGTACTTCTCTCAGCAGAGCCGATAGTCTCATTCCCGTACATTATCACATCTATTTTTTCTGCATAATCTTTACTCTTTCTTCGCATATTCCAAAACGGAGAAGTGAAAGATGGAAATTCTTTACAGAAAACTATTGGTCCAAAATCTGCCTCCATTTTATTCTCATTTTCAGTCTTCAATTCTTCTACTCCGTAAAAATTCTTTAATTCATCATAAGTTTTCATATGATATTTATCACGTGGACCAAAACCCAAGTATTCCAAAAGCTCAATCTCAAATTTTTCTAAATCAGCGAGTGTGCCAGGTAGTTCAAATTCAAACATTGGGAAAATTATTTTATGTCTTCCTGGAATTGGATTCTTTTCATTTCTGTAGCTGGTGCTTACGCAAAATACTCCGGGAAGCTCGGGTCTATTTAAAAGCTCGTATTCCAGCCACATCTGCCCTGTCTGTGGCAATGGCCAGACTTGTCCTGCATAATTATATGTAGCGACAGTAGTAGGATCTTCACAAGCTGCTAATATAGAAAGTCTGTCTTGTGTATTTACTTCCACAAAACCTTTACTCAAACAAAAGCTTCTCATTTTATTTACGACCTCACTAAATGCTACTACATCTCTCTCTCCTATATAATTATCTATCATGTTTTTAAAAAATTAATTAATAATAATTCTAATTTTCATAAAAAAATAACCCCTTTCGGGGTTTATGAAATAATTAAAATATAAAAATGTCGGGTCTTGCAAACAAAAAAATTATTTTTTATACCTGACATTAAGTACTATGATATCACTTTAAAAAGTTGAAGCAAGTGGAAAACTTTGCTACAATAGCCTTATGTTAATACCAACAGTTATAGAAAAATCACAATTTGGAGAGAGGGCTTATGATATATACTCACGATTACTCCGTGAACGTATCATATTTCTAAGTGGACCTATCGATGACCATACAGCAAATATAATAATTGCTCAGCTTTTATTCCTTGAATCTGAGGATTCAAAAAAGGATATATACCTTTATGTAAATTCTCCTGGTGGCTCTGTCACCTCTACTCTAGCTATCGTAGACACTATGAATCACGTCCGCCCAGATATATCTACTTTTTGTGTAGGGCTTGCTGCGTCAGGTGCAGCTATAGTCTTGTCTGCAGGTAAAAAAGGCAAGAGATATATCCTCCCAAACGCTGAAGTCATGATTCATCAACCACTCGGTGGAGTAGAAGGCCAAGCTACGGATATAGCTATCACAGCAAAACACATCTTGAAGACTAGAGATAACCTAAATAAGCTTTTAGCAAAAAATACTGGCAAAACTCTTTCTCAAATAGAAAAAGATGTAGAGAGAGATTTCTTTATGGATTCAGATGAAGCAAAAAAATATGGAATAGTAGACGAAATAGTCACTAAGTCCAAACTCCCTGAGAAAAAATCTTAGATTAAGATGCCCTCCTTATGGAAAACCTTGATAATTTTAATATAGATAAAAGGTGGGATGAAAAACTAGATAGGGATAAAGTTGATAAAAAAACCTTCGCAAAAAATATACTTATTGTAGAAGAAAATAATCCTGATTCATCAGGATTGGAAGATTTTTCTTATACATTTAAAACAGGTGAAGTAATAAAATCAAAAAAATGGAACAATGGTCTGATTGATATAGTAGTTGAATCAAAAAATGGCAATGGGTTTAATTTAAATGATTTTCTACCTAAAGGATATAAAATAGTTACGAAAAGATATGTAGAAAAGCTTTGGCAAAATAAACCTGGATATTTAAACTCCCTCGAGGAAGTAGGTGACTTCGCATGTATTCATGAAGAAAAATTAATCTTAATAAATAAGATCACAAATCCTAAACAAATACTAGGAATCTTGCATGAAATAGGTCATGCCATGGATGATAGTGAGAAATTTGAAATTCAAAATGTGTTTCACAACGTAATAATGCAGAGTGAAATAAGAGAAAAATTGCCAAAATTATCAAACAAAATTTCTTCTGAATCAGAAAGAAACGCGAATGCTAATGCATTAAAACTATACAGAACAATAAAACAAAAATTCAATATAGACCTATTAGAAGCATTTGATTCATTTAGTGAGATTCAGGAATTTATTTATACATTTTTAGCTCACTATAGATATAATGCAGAGTTAGAGTTTCAAGATAGCAAGGAAGCAAAAGGGTGGTCAAACTCAAAATTAAATGAATTATTAGGAAAAAAAGATTATAGTTTTTTGGAAAAATTATATGACAAAAACAAACTTAGTAGAATAAATAAAAAAACCAGAACTTAACATTCTGGTTTTTTATTTTGTGTGGCACCTTTTACTGTGCTTCTGGTGTTGTACACGCATCCAGCCATTGAGTCACTAATCCCATTGCGTAATCCATAAGAGTTGCAATTGCATCATTGTTGTATGTATTTTTACCCTGCTGAACTCGTAATCTAGTAATTTCGGCAGACGTAATGTTCGCTTCATCAATAAGTGCTTGACCACACCCACCCTCGCTAGCTGAAGAAAATAAAGGCTTCGGCCTCTTTGCGTCTAAAATTCCCATAGCAACACCTCCAATAACAATTCCAATAACTAAACCAAGTATCAGTGAATTTTTATCAGTTTTCATAATTTTTAAAATTAATTTTAATACCCTAAGTATACTTCAAGCAAAAACCAATGTTAAGCAAGAGAACCCTCGATAATTATCTATTAGATTTAGCACCGACTGGCTGTGCGTAAAGTATAACTGATCTTTTCTTGTGTCCATTCCCTAGATCAAGCTCGTAAGTTTCTTGTAAACCATCGGCTGAAGTTGCTATCTTTTCTCCCAAATCATTACTACTATAGTTTGATGGGGCAGGAGGCTCAGCTGAGTCTGGAGTAGTATTAATGGTAGTCATGTAAAGATTATACAATCGATTTATGTCTCTTTGATGTGGTGATTGTTGTTTTGCAATAGTTTCAGGGTTCGTTAGCCCCTGCATGCAAGAATCAATAGGTGGTGGATCTATTGGATCAGTGAATGTGGCTTTCAAAACATTAACAAGCAACCAACAGGCAACAGCATTTCTATATTCAGTAGTAGCAAACGTAGGGTCATTTATAAGTGTGCCGTCGTTAAATATTGCTGCAGCTTGGTATATATTATTGTTGTTATTATAATTAAAAGTAAAAATACTCAGTACTCCTGCACCAGGAATATAATCGGTGACACTACAAAATTTTAAAAGACCATATTCCATTGGACATAAAACTGAGGTAGAACTTCCTGTCCCAATTACTTTACCACTAAAAGCTGCCGTCTTTTCCATGTCGGAATCTGAATTATTGTTGCTAGCTCTTTCTGACCAACCTTTTACGGCACTCTTAATGCTGTTGGTGTAAATAGGGTCAGCAATATTGGTAATAGTCTTTGAAAATGGAACCCTAGTATGATACCAATTCATGGTCGCGTAATTAGCACTAGAGCTCAGAGGATTAATTTTATTAGAACTTAATTGTTGATATATAACAAAGCCACCGACTATAAAAACAGCTGCCACTAAAGCCCCTATCGTATATTTGTTCATTTTCATAATTTTTAAAATTAATTTTAATACCCTAAGTATACTTCATATAAAGACCAATGCAATGAATATGTGGATTTGATATAATCAAACAATATGCAAGTAAAAGATTTAATGACTACCAAAGTAATAAGCGTAAAACCGACAGACTCAGTCAGTGCTGTAGCTGAAGTTTTAAGAAATACAAATTTTAGTGGCGTGCCTGTGGTAGATGAAAACAATGTAATCCTGGGACTAATTTCACAAAATGAAACATTTGCTACTCAATACAAAATTCACATACCTACATATGTGCACCTGCTGAAAGAAACGAAATTCGTCATAAATAGCGACAACGAATTACCTTATGTGGAACAACAAATTGTAAATCTCACAGCAAAAGATATCATGAACCAAGATATATTTTTAGCAGACCCTGAAATGTATTTTGAAAAGCTGGTGGAAACTTTTATATATCGAGAACAAAACCCAATCCTAGTGGCAGATTCTGAAAAACACATCCTAGGTATAGTCTCTCGAAGTGATCTAATCAAAACAATGCTTCCAAAATTATCTGAAGACACAAGTAAAATTACTGTGCGACCAAGAATAGTAGATAAACAATTAGAATATGTACACAAAGATTTGAGCTCGCACTTCTCTTATGTATCTAAAATGCGTGCAAATATTTGGGTGACAGCAATGATAACCCTAATGATAGTGGGCTTTATCGCTGGAATAATCTTCACAGCAGACCCAAACATATTTAGTAATAACTAAATTATCTTAATAGTTCCTTCGTTGTTGCCGGCCATTATATAGTCGGCAACTTTGTTTTCTACTATTTCTTCTATTGCTCTTTTTATAGGACGAGCTCCAAATTCTCTATCAAAACCAGCTGAAGATACTTTTTCTATAAGGGCTTCTGTCACATCTAGTTTTATTTTTTTATCTTCGTATAATCTGTCGGCAAATTCTGTAAGCAATAATTTAGAAATTGTTTTTGCTTGTGCCTGATCTAGTGGTTTGAAAAGTATCACACTATTAAATCTATTTAAAAATTCTGGAGCAAATATTCCCCCTTGTATTAGAGTGTTCATCAAAGTCTTTTTGTCGATATTTGGGTTGGCTATTATGTCACTACTGCCTGCATTTGAAGTAGCTATGATAATAGCATCTTTAAAGCTAGCTTCCCTGCCGGACTTGCGAGTCAGTCTTCCTTCGTCGAGGACTTGCAAGAGTAAGTTTCTAATCAAAACATTTGATTTTTCGAGCTCGTCTAAGAATACTAATGAAAGTGGTGCTTCTTCTATGGCACTCGCGAGTCTGTCAGTAAAAGCTTCTACTGATGTTGAAAGTGAAAATTCACTCATATCAAAACGAATCATTGCATTTTTTCTGCCAAAATAACTCTCAGCTAAAATCTTTGCAGTATAAGTCTTTCCTACTCCAGTCGGACCTAGGAATAAAAAGCTTCCTGCTGGCTTGTTGTGATCTGCTATCCCTGTACGCAAACGAATCAAAGCCTGAGTCACATCATTTACTGCTTCATCCTGACCTATGATTTTTCCTCTCATTGATACTTCTAGGTTTTTCAATACTTCTCTCTCGTCTTTCCCTATCGCTCCTATCGGAATATTCGTCTTATCAGAAATAATTTGTTGCACATCTTCTATGGTGATAGTCTTTCCGAGAGTTTTCAACTCCTCCAAGACTAATACAGACTTTGCTGGTTGAGCTTGGTTGCCTACTAGTCTATCTGTGAGTCTT
The DNA here is from genome assembly GCA_964472335.1 of uncultured Candidatus Saccharibacteria bacterium. Taxonomy (GTDB): domain Bacteria; phylum Patescibacteriota; class Minisyncoccia; order Phycocordibacterales; family UBA9973; genus UBA9973. The sequence goes on from CAYYJU010000001.1 coordinate 25,696, forward strand.
ACAATTTCCAAAACTGCATCTTCATTTATGGAAATATGTAAATGTCTAGCGTTTTCTTTCAAGATAGCTATGGTGTCTTCGGTATTTGTACCTAAAATATCTACTTTCTCAAATTTTGAAAGAAATTCTGGGTGGCCTTTGAGCACGCTGTCGTAATTTCCAAAATCAGTCGTAGCTATGATTCCCAAGTGTGGCATTTGTAAATAAGGCATGAGTCTCTCATAGATAGCTTCATATGCATGAATATTCTCTATTATAAGAATAATGTTTCCTGCCCTGGCAGCCTCGTTTAGACATTTATCAAAATCAGGTAAACTCAAATTCTCAATAAAAAGTTCTACGACACGGTGCTGGCGAATACTAGCAAAAGATAACCCTGACTGACCGAGATTTCCCAAATATGAAACCAAAGTAGACTTTCCTGTACCTGTGTCTCCGACAAAAAGCATATTGTGATTGGAGTCTTTGGAAAGTCCGCGCTCTATCATGCGTAGAGCTTTGTCTTTACCGTAAATTTTTTGATTTGAGAAGCCTAAAACATCACGACTATGTTTGTCTAAAGTATAAGTATCTCCATATGAGAGTGATGCTCCAAAGCTTGGCAGATTTAAAAAATATTCTGGAGTTAGAGTCACTGGTATAAAGAAAAAAATTGGAAAAGTGAGAATTGCTAAAAAAGTACAGACTAACCCTACAGCTATGAGGACTATCCTAGCTACAAAACCAATAATTCGAGACAAAAAATAAAAGACTACTTTTTCAAAAATAGTAAAATGGCTACCTTTGGCATCATCCATTTTCCATGGAGCAAAGAGAGTCTTGGTCAAAAGTGGTATAGAAAAAGCATTGTAGGCATATATTACAAGATTTTTCCATGATTTTAGCCCTGGGTGCATAGTCATATTCTATCACATATATCTCATGCTGGAAGCTCTTTTTTGGGATTTTACCAAAGTAGACAATATTTAAATATTCTGTTATACTACAAGTGTCTTATTTAAAAATTTATTTTCTTAATTTATAGTCGAGTTCACAAGAATATCCATATAATTATGAAGCACACAGGCAAAAATCTAGAAACTTTTTATCAGGCTTTCCTCGCTGGCAGAAAAATTACTTTGTCAAAAAAATCCATAAATATATAGTGGTACCTTCTTGTAAGCTTGAAACAAGCTTATGAGTTTCACATTAACAACAATTTTGATAAGCGCACTAGCGCTTCTTTTAGGTGTAGGCATAGGATACTATCTACGTTTTATAATTGCTCTCGGAAAGAGACGATCTATCGAGATAGACATCAAGCAAATGATGGTCGGGGCAAAAGAAGAAGCCCAAAAAATCACAGACGAAGCAAAAAAGTACTCTGAAAAGAGACTAGCTGAGTTGAAAGAAGAGGAAAAAAAGAAAGAACAAGAATTTAAAGAAACAGAAAAAAGACTTATCAAAAAAGATGAGTTTTTGGATGCGAGACAGACAGAAATAGATAAAGAGATAGAGCACATAAAAACAAAAGTTGAAGAAATAAAACAAATCAAAGAAAAAGTCTCAAACATAGAAACAGAAAAGAGGGCTGAGCTTGAAAAAGTAGCAAAGCTGTCTCAAGAAGAAGCCAAAGAAGAGCTCTTGAAAGAAGTAGAGACAAAATACGAAGAAGATTTGATGATTCGTATCCAAAAACTTGAAAATGGAAACGAAGAAAAGTTAGAACGCCGAGCAAAAGATATCTTGGCTACAAGTATCCAAAGATTAGCAAAGAGTACTGCAGCTGAACTCATGACTACTGTGGTATCAATACCAAACAACGATATAAAAGGTAAGATAATAGGAAAAGAAGGCCGAAATATCAGAGCTTTTGAAAGAGCTTCTGGTGTAGAATTGATAGTAGATGATACACCAGGTTCAATCATCATATCTTCATTTGACCCTATTAGACGCCAAGTGGCTCGCCTAGCACTCGAAAACCTAATCTTAGATGGAAGAATCCAGCCAGCAAAGATTGAAGAACTGGTAGAAAAGGCAAAAGAAGAAATAAATAAAATAATCAAAGAAAAAGGAGAGCAAGCAGTATATGAATGTGGAATATTCAACCTAGATCCACGCATCGTGGCTATCGTAGGTAGACTATACTTCCGTACAAGCTTCGGTCAAAACGTATTGCAACATTCTACTGAGATGGCACATATAGCTGGTATGATGGCTGAAGAGCTCGGCGCAGATGTAGCCATAGCAAAAGCTGGAGCACTCGTACACGATATCGGAAAAGCTCTAGACCACGAAGTCCAAGGTACTCATGTGGACATCGGTATGCGTATTTTGCAGAAATTTGGTGCTGATGAACGCATAGTCACAGCTATGAAGAGTCACCACGAAGCTTATCCTTATGAAACAGTGGAGTCTATCATCGTCCAGACAGCAGATGCTATCTCTGGTGGACGCCCAGGAGCTCGTAGAGACTCTGTAGAGAACTATCTAAAGAGACTGCAAGAGTTAGAAACTCTAGTAAACGCTTTCCCAGGCATAGAAAAATCATATGCTCTGCAAGCTGGCCGTGAAATACGCATATTCGTAACTCCAGAAAAAGTAAGTGACGCAGAAGCAAAGCTTATGGCTCGTGAAATTGCTATAAAAATAGAACAAGAACTCAAATATCCAGGTGAAATAAAAGTCACTATGATACGAGAGACGAAAGTCATCGAGTACGCTCGCTAAAAATACTCCGTTTTTAAAAGACTTGCGCCAAAAAACCCTTACTATATAATAAGTAGGTGTAGATTATATAAGTAAATAGCCCTCCTTTGGGTGGGCCAGGTCGAGAGAATTATAAAGTTAATTTATAAAAACATATGAATAAACAAGCAATAGCAGATTTAGTACACGGAAAACTTGGCGGTACAAAAGTACAAGCTGAGGAAGTCGTAGATAGTATGTTTGATGCTATCATCGCTACTTTGAAAAAAGGAGGTGAAGTATCAATCGCTGGCTTCGGAATCTTTTCTGTAAAGTCTCGTGCAGCTCGTATGGCTCGTAATCCAAAGACTGGAGAACAAGTCAAAGTAGCAGCAAAGAAAGTTC
>CAYYJU010000002.1:0-27897 GCA_964472335.1 uncultured Candidatus Saccharibacteria bacterium
GATCAAAAGTTTTAAGTTCACCATCTTCACAACTAGGTTCACCTGCTTTACAGGGCAATGGTTGGAGGAGATTATAACTACCCTCACTACTCGCAGGGTCTGTGTCTATCGACTCTTCCCAGCTCCAGCCTTCTGCTTCACAGCTTTCTTTTGTTGTAAAAGGCATAGGACCAGTATTTATATCAATACACACACCAGCAGCCTCTACATTATTGGTGTAGTTAAAAATTCCAACAAAAGTGATAAGTATTAAAAAGTATAAAAAATATTTTTTCATTTTATTCCTCATTGAGTTCCACTACACTTTGTACTTCTTCAAATGAAGTAATACCATTTAATATTTTTACAATTCCATCTTGACGCATAGATAGGGTGCCTTGACTGCGCGCTACTTTTTTTATTTCTCTTTCACTTGGATTTTGTGGAATAATTTGTTCTATTGCCTCGTCTGTTTTTATGGCTTCAAAAATTCCAATTCTTCCTTTAAAGCCTGTGCCGTTACATTTTTCACAACCCGCAGAAGAAAAAATCTTTATCGGTGATTCAGGGTTTATGTTGTAGTTTGAAAGATTCTTTCCTTCATCTTTTATACTATCCATGACCAATTTTAAAATAGTACTTTCTTCTGGGGTAGGAATTTTTTCTTTTTTACAAAAAGTACAAAGTTTTCGGACTAGTCTTTGAGCGATAGATAAAGACAGAGCAGATACCAATATTTTTGGATTTACTCCAAGGTCTATCAAACGGGGGATTACACCTGCAGCATTATTTGTATGTAAAGTAGAAAAGACTATGTGTCCTGTGAGGGCTGACTGCACCGCAATTTCTGCTGTTTCTCCATCACGTATTTCTCCCACCATCACTACGTCTGGGTCTTGGCGTAAAGCTGAACGTAGTCCCTCAGCAAATGTGTATCCTTTTTCGTCATTTGTTTGAGTTTGAGTTATGCCGTTCAAGTGATATTCTATCGGATCTTCAATTGTGATTATTTTTATCTCTTTAGAATATATTTTACTTAAAAATGCATACAAAGTAGTGGTTTTTCCAGATCCAGTAGGTCCGGTGACCAGAATCATTCCATTTGGTTTAGCAATTTCTTGTTCTATGGTTTTAAATAAAAATGTTTCTATGCCTATTTCCTCAAGTTTTACTTGGATAGATTTAGGATCAAGTATACGCATGACCATTGATTCACCATATGCCCCAGGGATCAAAGAAGAACGAATACTTATTTCTTCGCCATCTTGCATGATGTTAAAACGGCCATCTTGAGCAATTTTAGAAGTTAACTTCATCCCAGATAATAATTTTATTCTAGAATTTAAGAGTTGGTATATGCTTGGTTCAAAGAAGTTTATGTCTTGTAAGACACCATCCAGACGATATCGTAGTCTACTGCGTTCTTTTTCTGGTTCGATATGAATATCGGAAGCTTTGATTGCTATAGCTCCCGCCAAAATTACCTCTAATAGTTTTGATATTTTATGAATTTTATTTCCAGCCAATGCTTCTACAATAAGCTTCTCGATGTCTTGTATTTGGTGTATGTTTTTGGCTATGTCTTTTAAAACATCACCAGAAATATCCAATCCACCCACGATGGAATTTTCGGCCAATGATAATTCTTTATATCTTTCCCAGACTTTATTTAGACTAGCACTGCTCGCCATATAAAAAGTAGGAACTAAATTTTTTCTTTCGGCTATTTCTTTTAATTTAGACAAAAGCTCACTGTCTGGAGACCTTACAGCTATATAAATATTTTTACCAAAAAGCTTAAAAGGAGCCACTCGCATTTCAAGAGCTTCTTTTTCGGAAATAATTCTAAGGGCTTCATTGTCTACACCTAGACGATTCAAATCTATGTAAGGAATTTTATATTTAGACTCTGCGAGCATCGCTACCAACTGCTCTTCTTCTTGTTTGTATAGCTCATCTAGTTGTCTACTTTCTCCTGTTTCATCAAAATCTTGCATTATATATAAAGTATAACTTAAGTGGTATACTTTTTACAATGCAGGAAAAGAAAAAAAACAAAATAAAAACACTAGTATTGCTCGATTCTCATGCAATTATTCATCGAGCGTATCATGCATTACCTGAATTTATGTCATCTGAGGGGTTGCCTACGGGTGCCCTTTACGGTCTTTCTACCATGATAATGAAAATTATCACCGACCTAAAACCAGATTATATTGTGGCTTGTTATGACCTACCACAAAAAACTTTTAGACACGAAGCCTATGATGCATATAAGGCAGGGAGAAAAAAAACCGATGATGCTCTGGTGTTGCAACTACAAAATTCTAGAAGTATTTTTGAAGCTTTTAATATACCAATCTACGACTCGCCTGGTTTTGAGGCCGACGACATCTTGGGGACAATTGTAGAAAAATACAAAGGAGATAAAAATATAAAAATAATAATTGCTTCTGGAGATATGGACACTATGCAATTAGTAGATGATAAAAAAGTACAAATTTATACATTAAAAAAGGGGATAAATGACACAATTTTATATGACGAAGACAAAGTAGTAGAAAGATTTAAATTTAAGCCAAAATTTTTACCAGACTACAAAGGACTTCGCGGTGACCCATCAGACAATATCATTGGTATAAAAGGCGTAGGGGAGAAAACAGCGGAAACCTTGATAGTGACATTTGGAACAATAGAAGATATTTATAAAAAACTAAAAAAAGATGAAGAAGCTTTTAGAAAAGTAGGCATAAGCCCTAGGATGATAGAGTTGCTAAAAAATAATGAAGAAGAAGCATTGTTTTCAAAAACTCTGGCGACTATACGCAGAGATGCACCGATAAATTTTACAATTCCAGATAAAACTTTTTGGGAAACTGCAGACCTGAAAAAGATAGAACAAATTTTTATTCAGTACGAATTTCGTAGTTTGTTTGCAAGATTGAAAACTTTTTTTGGGAATCAGGATAGAGAAGAGCAAGCTCGCCGTCATTCGCACCCTGTTCTGGAAGGGCAAGACTTATCTGGTAGTAGCAAAGATTCCTCTGAGCTTGCTCTTCCTGACCAAGTAAAATTTCAAGAAGCTAGTATTGCACTCTGGCTAATTAATTCAGAAATATCAAACCCAAACCTAGAAGACATACTCCACTTTGGAAAAACAGAATCTTTTGATATAGCTTATAAACACATTTTTGAAAAATTAAAAGAAAAGAAATTAGATAAAGTTTATAGCGAAATTGAACAACCCATAATACACATAGTAGAAAAGATGCAGGACTATGGAATATTGATAGATAAAAAATATTTTGAAAAATTATCCATTGAATATCATGAAGAATTAGATAATTTAACAAAAAAAATATATAAAATGGCGGGCGAAGAATTTAATATAAATTCTCCAAAACAATTGGGAGAAATTCTTTTTGGTAAACTTGGTCTAAAGTCTAGCAAGAAGGCAAATGCTAGTGGTTCTTTTTCTACAAAAATTTCTGTGTTAGAAGAGCTAGAAGATGAAAATGAAATCATCAAAGAGATCATGGCTTATAGGGAGCTACAAAAATTATTATCTACCTATATTGATGTAATACCTAAAATGATAGGTGAAGATGGCAGATTGCATGCAAAATTTATACAAAACGGAGCTTCAACTGGAAGATTTTCTTCACAAGACCCAAATTTGCAAAACTTACCGATAAAGACAGAGCTCGGACGCAGGATAAGAGGTGGGTTTATAGCTGGAAAAAATCATAAACTTTGTGCTTTTGATTATAGCCAAATTGAGCTTCGGGTGGCGGCTATGCTATCAGGAGATAAAAAACTAACACAAATATTTCGTGAAAAGAAAGATGCTCATACCGGCGTAGCTTCTTTTGTATTTGGTGTACCAATGGAAGAAGTCGATAGTGAAATGCGACGCAAAGCAAAAGTAATAAATTTTGGAATTATCTATGGAATGGGAGTCACTGCTCTTCGTAAAAATCTAGGAGGTACGCGTGAAGAAGCACAAAAATTTTACGACAATTATTTTAATCAATTTTCTGGTCTAAGGGATTACCTCGAAGAAGTAAAAGTTTTTGCAATGAAAAATTTTTACACTGAAACTTTATTTGGTAGGCGTAGAAATTTTCCAAATATAAATTCCAGAATTCCTTTTTTAAAGAGTATGGCTTTGCGCACAGCTATAAATGCTCCAATCCAAGGCACTGCGACTGCTGATATTATAAAATTAGCTATTAGATTTGCCTTTGAAGACCTAGAAAAAGAAGGATTATCAGATAAAGTACATCTATTACTTCAAATACATGACGAGCTAGTCTATGAGATAGATGATAGTGTTTTAGATAAAGCTATAAAAATAATAGAGGGGGCAATGGAGGGTGTGATGGAGAGGTCATACTTGCACTATAAAACAGAAATACCCCTTTTAATTCACTATGGTTTTGGAAATAATTTCGGAGAGGTAAAATAAAAATTATTTCTCTATATTTACCCTTCTGTGCATTTCGGAAAAAAGAGCCACAGTTTTTGCAAAATCTTTTTCAGCTACTATAAAAGTAAATTCTGTTGGCGTAGAAACTAATTCTTCTATATTTATTCTTGCACGAGCAGTGATAGCTAGAAGGGAAAAGAAAACATTTGGTGTACCGAAAACCTCTTTTCCAAATGATACTCCAATTGCCGCTAACCCATTATTTGTAATTTTGGGCTTGGTTTTAAAATGTTTTAAAATTTTATTTTCTAAATTAGATGAACAGATTATATCTATTTCTGTGGTTCCTATAGTTATCGTAAAAAAATCTTCTTGAGAGACAGAGATATTTTTATGCAACGACTCAAGTTCCTTGATAAGAGTTTCATTATTTTCATACACTAGCTCCGAGAGGGGAAGCTTGGTGGTGATATTATTTATTTTTACATCATGAACTAGTGTACGCTCTTTTTTAAATTCTTTACGTAGGCGTGACAGAGAAACTACAAGGCTAGCAATGCTAACCTTTTTCTTAGTTAAAAGCTCCACTTTTGGACGTATATGATAGGCATAACTGCTCATATTCATGTATCCATTAGTCAAAACGAAACAAGCCTCAATTTCAGACAGTACTATTTCTCGGACAATTGGTTGAATTTTTATCATTTATAAATTCTAACAGATTTAACAAAAAGTTAAAAATACCGACTAAATGTGAAAAAAATTAACATTTAGCAATGAAGTGCGTATTCTAGTAATCAAGAGGTGTAATATGCAAGAAAAATTAGTTCTTTGGCTACTTGAAATATATCAAGGGCCCAACAGGGAGCCAAAGCTGGTTCCATGCTTCGAGCCTAGTTTCAGTGTGAACTGGGGTTGGCTTATTCACAAAAAATATGACGACGTCGTTTTTGAGATCAGAAAAAAAACTGGCGAGATCATAATGCTTCCAATCGGGAGCGAAATCACAGACGGCCTTGAGCTTCCACAAGCTTGAGGCCACTTCATTTTTAATGTATAATATAAGGATGGAAACAGAGGCTAAAAAAGCTCCCAAACATAATGTTCATAAGGTTTTGGCACATTCTTACTTAGTATATTTTGTTTTGTTTTTAATTGGTGTTTGCTTAGATTTAATTTTTAAAATAAAGATTTTAGGCGACTCTATTATGATGCCACTAGGTTTTGTGTTTTTAGTGATAGCATCTGTCGTTATACTCTGGGCACAGAAAACAGGCCGTGATTTAAGAAAAGTAGAAGAGGTGAAAGTAGAGCACTTTTGCCGTGGGCCATATTGCTACACACGCATTCCTACGCAGTGGGGACTTTTCTTTTTAATGCTTGGATTTGGTGTAATATTAAATGCATTTTTCGTGATTTTATCTACCGTCATTTCATTTTTTGTTTCAAAGTTTTTGTTTATGAAAAAACACGACAAAATATTGATTGAAAAATATGGTGACGCATATAGAGAATATAAAAAACTAGTAAAGTTTTAGTTATGATTTATCTTTTTACTGGAGACGATACAAAGAAAAAACTTTCTGCTTACGAAAAGTTTTTAAAACTTATACCAGTAAGTACTGAAAAATTTTTTATAAATAGACAGGACTTTAACCCTGTACAGATAGAAAGTTTTTATTCTGGGCAAGGCCTTTTTTTTAAAAAATCTGCACTCATTTTTTCTAATATTTTAGAAAATCAAAGTGAGCGGGATTTTATTTTAAAAAAATTAGAAGCCATGTCAGACTCTGACAATTCTTTTATTTTTTCCGAAAGAGCTTTAAATAAGCCTGTAATAGATGCTTTTAAAAAGGTAAAAGCCAAAGGAATAGAGATAAATATATTTGAACTACCGAAAGAAAAAAAAGAAAAGTTTAACAATTTTTTATTGGCGAATGCTTTTGGAGCAAAAGACAAACTCAACCTTTGGATTTATTACAGACAGGCAGTAGACAAAGGGGTAGGACTCGAAGAATTGATAGGTGTACTTTTTTGGAAAACAAAAGACATGCTTTTAAAAAATAATTTTGGAAAATTTAAAAAAGAACAAGTTGTAAATATTGCTGAAAAATTATCATACTTACTACCAGAAGCTAGAAAAAATGGCCGTGATGCTGAAATAGAATTTGAAAAATTTCTGCTCGAAGCTTTTTAGCTTTTGTTTTGTAGTATAATTATATAATGATAAAAGAAATCCTCGTCGTCGTGGCATCACTACTCGCCTTGGTGGGGAATATTCCTTATTTGATAAATGTAGTAAAAGGTAGAGTAAAACCTCACCCATATACTTGGCTTGTCTGGGCCATCGTTTCCTGCGTTGTGTTTTTTGGGCAAGTGGCCAAAGGTGCAGGCATAGGAGCAATACCTACAGCAGTATCAGAAATTTTTACATTAATTATATTTTTATTATCTTTAAAGTATGGATTTAAAAACCCACCCAAAATAGATAAATATTTTTTAGCTCTAGCCATTTTAGGACTTATTCCTTGGATATTAACCAAAGATCCCACGATATCTGTCATAATTGTGGTATCGATAGATCTAGTAGCTTTTATACCTACTCTTCGTAAGACTTATTTTAATCCTAAAAGTGAGACTTCTTTATTGTTTGGAACAAATACATTAAGACATTCCCTGGCACTAGGGGCACTTGGTTCTTATAATATAGCTACTATGTTACATAGTATTACTATGATAATTGTTAATTCAATCATGGTAATTTTAATAAAAACAGGGAAAGTTAAAAACTAAAGTTATCCACTTTTAAAGTGTTTTCTTGTAAAACAGCAGTATAATTAATATATTAGTAATTTAACATTTAAATTTTATGTCTAATGATAAAAAAATTGAATGGATTCTTCGTATTGGTGTAGCTGGAGAGTTTTTGGGCCATGGTATTTTTGCTATCCAAGGGAAAGCAGATTGGATAAAATGGACACAGCAACTGACTGGATTAGACGCAGCTACAGCAGGAACTTTTATAATGTTGGTAGGTTTGATGGATGTAATTATGGCTGTTATTGTATTATGGAAACCAATTAGACCTCTTTTATTATGGATGGCATTTTGGGGATTTTGGACAGCCCTTGTTCGTCCGCTCGTAGGCATGCCAATTTGGGACTTTATTGAAAGGTTTGCAAACTGGGCAGCCCCACTTGCACTTTATTTCTTTTACAGAGGAAGAGCTAAAAGCTAAGAACTAAATATCTGGTATAAAAAAAGAAAAGCACCTACGCGGTGCTTTTCTTTTTGTCTGTGCGGAGAACAGGAGAGTATTATAACCATATGGCTTATATGGACAGTTTATATAATAAACTGCTTTTTATCAAAGCTATGCAGAAAGAGGAGAAAATTTGATATAATAAAATCCTTGAATACAAAAATAAAAACTATAATATTTGACTGCTTTGGGGTGGTCTGTGATCCTGTATTAGGTGGATGGTATAAAGACAATATGTTGAAAAGAGGGCTGGTGGACGAAAACCTCCCTAATCTTTTTAGGCAATTTGATATGGGTATATTGAGCGAAGAAGACATTATTGATTATTTTCAAAAATACGATGGCATAACTTTAACCCCAGAAGAATTGAGAAAAGAAATCGATTTATATCTAAGACTAGATAATGCTTTAGTAGATGTTATAAAAAAATTAAGACACAAAGGTTTTAAAACTATACTTTTATCAAACGCAAACAATTCTTTTTTTGAAAGAAAAATATATCCAACATATCCTGAATTTAAGACCATTTTTGATGAGATTATTATTTCTTCTGTGGTTCAAATGGTAAAACCTGATCCAGACATTTATTTACATACTCTTGAGAAAGTAAGTTCACATCCAGAAGAAGCAATATTTATTGACGATAGTAAGTCAAATGTAGACACTGCAGTACAATTAGGCATGAACGGATTTGTATACACAGAAATAACTTCTTTTATTAAACATTTAGAAAGTTTAGGAATTGATGTAAACGACTAATATGATTACCTTTATAAGTTACATATTTTACTTTATAGCAGCGACCGCGTCACCACTTCAGCGTAGATGGTTGGCAACAAAAAAGAATTTAACTAATGAAGGACAAATACATTTTGCATTTCAGGTTACATTAATTACGGTTGTTTTGAGCTTAGTACTCCCTTTTTTCGAGCCTTTTTATATACAGGGCAATATTTATTATCTTATTGGTCTTTCATTGATTTGTGGATTATTTGGTGCTGGTTATTTTATTTTTTCATATATTGCACAAAAACATGTTGAAGTTGGCGTAAGTTCATTAATCAGTAATATATACACACCAATAACAATTGTACTTGCGACAGTTTTTTTAAATGAAAAGCTTACTCTAATTCAAATACTTGGAACAGTTTTCTTGCTGATCGGAATGTTAGTTGTATCAAAAAAACATAGAATTGGAAAATTCAAATTTGATAAATATTTTATGTTTATGGTTTTGTCTGGAGTAATGCTAGGAGTGGTTCTTGTCGCGGAACGTGCTTTGATGAAGCTAACTGGTTTTACCGCAGGAACAATGCTCAGTTGGTGGGCACAATGTGCATTTTTGGGTTTAATAACAATTATTTCTCGTAACAAAAGTACTTATTCAAAAAAAGATATCACTATTACAGGCGTCCTTCGTTTTCTCCAATCATTATCATGGGTAATTTTAATTTTTGTAGTTGGTAATTTAAGTTTGGTTTCTGCTATAACAACATTTAAGGTAGTTATTGTCTTTATTGCTGGTGCTATTTTCTTAAAAGAACGTGAAGATTTAGGAATCAAAATTCTAGGGAGTATTATTGCACTAGTAGGATTACTTCTAATGAAGTAGAAATTTTTTCACTAAAATTTTTCTTCTGAAAAAATAAGGCTCCTTCTCGCATAAAAAGAAAAGCACCTATGCAGTGCTTTTCTTTTTGTCTGTGCGCCCGGTAGGAATCGAACCTACGACCATCTCCTTAAAAGGGAGCTGCTCTACCGACTGAGCTACGGGCGCATATATATTTAATTTTTAAAAAACGATTTTCTTACTAACAAGCTTTCGACCTACCAAAACAGCTACGGGCGCATATTATATTTACATCTAAAAGGAACATTTGTGAGTAGTTAACTGAAACCGCTACTCTGAGCTACGGGCGCATACAATATGCAACTAGTCAAATATATAGGAAATAAGCTTAAAAATCAAGAAGGTGTGTTAAAATATATCTATGCATAGAATTAATATCACATTAGTTTGTTTTCTAATATTTACCATAGTGAGCTCCGCATTAGCTTATAAAATTGTTATAAGTTCTTATGATAGCTATGAAAATATTTACAGTGAAAATTATTTAGTAGGCAAACCTAACGTAAAGAATACTTATAAAGATTTAATTAAAATTTCTTACCCTAAGCCAAATCAAATTATCACAAGCCCACTTACGGTAAAAGGAGAGGCTAGGGGAACTTGGTATTTTGAGGCTTCTTTCCCTGTGCGTTTATATGATGGTAATAATGTAGAAATTGCGTTAGCTCCTGCGCAAGCACAAGGAGATTGGATGACGACAAGTTTTGTCCCATTTCAAGTTACATTAAATTTTAACACACCAGCTACTCCCACAGGCACTCTTGTTTTAGAAAAAGATAATCCTTCTGGTGAGCCAGCCCTAGATGACGCTATTTCTATTCCAGTAAAATTCTATTAGTTTATATTTTCCTTGGTTTGTGCTAAATTTCAAATACTAATATGTCTAAAAATATCTTTAAATTAAAGAGTCCTTTTAAGCCCGCTGGAGATCAGCCAGAGGCTATTTTGAGTTTAGTAAAAGGTTTAGATAAAAAGATGCGAGCTCAGACATTACTAGGTGCCACGGGGACAGGAAAGACTTTTACTATGGCAAATGTGATAGCCGAGCACAACAAGCCCACATTAGTAATAGCTCACAATAAAACTCTAGCAGCTCAGCTCGCACAAGAATTCAGAGAGTTTTTTCCAGATGCCGCTGTGCATTATTTTGTTTCTTACTATGACTACTATCAACCTGAGGCATATATGCCTGCGTCGGATACTTATATTGAAAAAGATGCATCTATAAACAAAGAGATAGATAGACTTCGCCATGCCACCACTCAAGCATTACTCACTCGCCCAGATGTGATAATAGTGGCTTCTGTTTCCTGTATTTATGGATTGGGATCTCCTGAAGAATATGAAAAAGTGAATTTAAAACTGGAAGTTGGTATGAAATTAGACCGAATGACTTTGATGAAAAAATTGATAGCTATTCACTTTGAACGCACAAATGCAGACCTTACCTCTGGAAGTTTTCGGTCCATTGGGAATAAGGTAGAATTTATGCCGGTATCAGATACGATAATGTATCAAATAGAATTCTCGGCTGGAAAAATATCTACAATCACAAAGATAGACCCGATCTCATCAAAAATAATCAAAGAAGAAAATTTCATTTTTATTTTCCCGGCAAAACATTTCATTACCGAAGACTCTAAAAAGAAAATAGCTTTAGTGGATATTAAGAAAGAATTAGAAAACCAGCTTAAGAAATTTAAAAAAGAAGGAAAGCTATTGGAAGCTGAGAGAATAAAAAGGAGAACAAATTACGACCTAGCTATGATAAAAGAAGTCGGCTACTGTAATGGTATTGAAAACTATTCTCGACATCTCTCTGGTAAAAAAGAAGGTGAACCACCTGAAACACTGCTCTCATATTTTCCTCATAAGAAAAATCTGGAATATACTCGCCGTCATTCGCACTCTGTTTTGGAAGGGAAAGACTTATCTGGTCGCAGCAAAGATTCCTCTGAGTATATTCCGGACTTTTTGACAATAATAGATGAGTCGCATGTGACACTTCCTCAGCTTCAAGGTATGTATGCCGGAGATGCTTCTCGTAAAAATACCCTTGTAGAATATGGTTTTCGTCTACCTTCAGCCAAAGACAATAGACCTCTAAAATATGACGAATTTAAAGAACGAATTGGCCAAGTGGTTTATACGAGTGCCACACCTTCTAGGATAGAGCGCGAGTTGAGCGAGCAAGTTGTAGAACAAATAATTCGTCCTACTGGACTCGTAGATCCAGAGACTCTTGTCCGACCAGTGACTGCTGGTAATAATTATTCTGGCCAAATACAAGACTTTATTTCGGAAGCAGAAAAAACTATTAAAAAAGGTTTCAGAGTTTTGGCTACTACGCTGACAAAAAAGATGGCCGAGGATCTTTCAACTTATCTAAAAGACAAAAAAATAAAAGCAGAATATTTACACAGTGATATTAAAACTATGGACCGAATAAAAATCCTCACTCAATTCAGGAAAGGGGAATATGATGTACTGGTCGGAGTAAACTTGCTTCGCGAAGGATTGGATTTACCAGAAGTAGCTTTGATAGGAATTTTAGATGCAGATAAGGCTGGATTTTTACGTTCAGAGACTTCACTCATACAGACGATTGGTCGTGCCGCTCGAAACAGTGAGGGGAAAGTTGTTCTTTATGCAGACATTATGACGGATGCCATGGACTATGCGCTGAAGGAAACAAAGCGTCGCCGAGATATACAAATTGCTTACAATAAAAAGCATGGCATTACAGCAAAGACTATAAACAAAAAAATTCATGATATTACCGAAGAGCTAGAAAGTGAACACGGTAAGACCGTAAATGCAGAGTTGTTGCTAGATGTAGAGCTTTTCAAAAAAGCATTTGCAAAAGACAAAAGCAATAAAGGTAAAAACGAATCAGACTCTATAAAAAATCTTTCTATGAGCGATGAGGAGAGAAACAAAGTTGTTTACGAAAAAATAATAAAACTAAAAGAGCGTGAAATGAATAAAGCAGTTAAGGAACTAGACTTTGAAACTGCAGCGATATTGAGAGATGAAATAGTGGTATTAAAAACTCGCTTAGAGAAAAAAGACAAATAACTTTTTTTCTGGTATAATATTCATATATAAATATTGATACATACCCCCTAGGGATACTGGCGGGGCATCTTGTGTTATATATAGAAAAAATCATGAAAAAAGAGAAAAATGTAGATAAAATAAGGGTTTCTGGGGCACGGACCCACAATCTAAAGAATATAAGTGTAGAAATGCCACGAAACAAGATGGTGGTGATTACTGGTGTTTCTGGGTCAGGAAAATCTTCACTTGCTTTTGATACTATTTTTGCCGAAGGTCAGCGCCGATATGTAGAATCTCTATCTTCTTATGCTCGTCAATTTTTAAACCAAATGCCAAAGCCGGATGTGGATGAGATTACAGGCCTTTCCCCAGCTATTTCTATTGACCAAAAATCTCGCTCAAATAATCCACGTTCTACTGTGGCGACAATTACAGAAATATACGATTACTTGCGTGTAATGTATGCCCGTATCGGACACCCACACTGTCCAGAGTGTGGAGAAGAAATTAAAAAACTTTCAAATGAAGAAATTTTGAATTTTGTTTTGGGGAAAGTTCAGGGGAAGAAAAATACTGCCGCTTTACCCGCGAGCGGGCTCCGACACGGACAGAATTTTTCTTCACCTGAACCCAAGAGTAAAAAACGTTCTGTTATGGGGGTAGAATGGGATGAGACAGAGATTAGCATTTTTTCTCCAGTAGTTCGCGGAAGAAAGGGGGAATATTATCAGCTACTTTATGATTTACTTGGCAAAGGATTTTCAGAAATTCGACTAGACGGAGCAATGAAAAAGCTTCGTGAACAAATCACTCTTTCAAAAAACAAAGCCCACAATATAGATATTCTTGTAGATAGTTTTGCAATGCATGAATTCAAAGACAGCTTTGATGCTAGTAGAACTCGACTTGCTGAAGCATTAGAGCGAGCACTTTTAGAATCTGATGGATTAGTAGCCATAAAAATTGGTGACGAAGAATTTATAATGTCAGCAAAATTTGCTTGCAAGAATGATGGGTTTTCTTTTCCAGAAGTTGAACCTCGTCTATTTTCTTTCAATTCTCCTTATGGAGCGTGCCCGTCTTGCAATGGATTAGGTTCTAAATATTTTATGGGGGATGAACCCTGTGATACTTGCAAAGGAGCAAGACTGCGCCCAGAAGCCTTGAATGTTTTTTTACAAAGTAAAACCTCCGGTAAAAATAAAAAGGTAAATATATTAGACTTGGCATCACTTTCTATCGCTGATGCTCATGAATTTTTTAAAAATTTAAAACTTTCAGATCAAGAGAAAGATATATCTGTTCCTGTGGTAAAAGAAATAGAAGCCAGACTGCAATTTATGCTCGATGTAGGGTTGGACTATCTCCAGCTTTCTCGTAAAGCAAACACACTATCTGGCGGAGAAGCACAGCGTATCCGTCTCGCTTCACAACTCGGCTCACGCCTTGTAGGAGCTTTGTATGTACTAGATGAGCCGACCATAGGCCTTCACCAGCGAGACAACGACAGACTCATAAAAACCTTACAAAATCTACGTGATTTAGGAAATACTATTTTAATAGTAGAACACGATGAAGATACTATATATGCCTCAGATTATATTATAGACATAGGACCAAAAGCCGGTGTTCATGGAGGGGAAGTAATTGTAGCTGGTGATTTAGATGATTTATTGACTGCTAAAAAAAATAGTAGTGGTTCTAGAACACTTTCATACTTAAGAGGGGAGATAAAAATAGAAGTTCCTAAAAAGCGTCGTACTCCAAAAGGAGTGCTTCGCATTGTCGGTGGAAAAGTTTTTAATATAAAAAATTTAAACGCAGAAGTCCCACTAGGCGTCATGACATCTATTACTGGAGTGTCGGGCTCAGGAAAAAGTTCTTTTATGTATGAGATTTTACATAAAAATTTACAGGGACGACTCGAGAGAAAATATAGAACCGCAAAAGTTTTTAACTGCGCTTCTTTTTCTGGAACTGAATATATTTCTAGGGTAATTTTAATTGATCAATCTCCAATAGGCAGAACTCCTCGCTCAAATTTGGCTACATATACAGGAGCTTTTACTCACATAAGAGATATTTTTGCTACTACAGAAGAAGCAAGACTACGAGGATGGAAAGCAAATCGGTTTTCATTTAATGTAAAAGGTGGGCGCTGTGAAGCTTGTGAAGGAAATGGGCAAATAGCAGTAGAGATGCATTTTTTGCCTACTGTATATGTCACCTGTGATGTTTGTCTGGGAAAGCGCTTTGACAAAGAGACACTGACAGTAAAATATAAAAAGAAAAATATTTATGAAGTTCTGCATATGACCGTAGAAGAGGGGCTAACTTTCTTTAAAGACATTCCGCAAATTTCTGACAGACTTCAGACTCTTATGGATGTCGGCCTTGGCTATCTAGAGCTCGGACAAAGTGCGACCACATTGTCTGGAGGCGAAGCACAGCGTGTAAAAATTTCTAGCGAGCTTTACCGGCCACACACCGAAAAGACTATATATCTTTTAGACGAGCCTACTGTAGGACTACACTATGATGATGTACAAAAATTACTTGAAGTGTTAAATAAGCTTATCGGTAAAGGAAACACCGTAGTCCTCATAGAGCATAACCTTGATATAGTGAAAAGCTCAGATTATATAATAGATATTGGTCCAGAAGGGGGAGTAAATGGTGGTAGCTTGGTAGCAAAGGGAACACCAGAAGAAGTGGCAAACAATCCAAAGAGTTACACTGGTAAATATCTAAAGAAAGTTTTAAGAAAATAAAATGAAAATAGAAGCTTTTAAAAAAACAAAACTACCTGACAGGCCCGGAGTTTATTTTTTCCAAAAAGGTAAAAGTATTTTGTATATAGGGAAGGCGACATCTCTAAAAGATAGAGTGAAAAGTTATTTTGGTAAAGACTTGATACAGACACGTGGCCCAGTATTGGTAGATATGGTTTTTCAGGCTGAAAAGATAAAGCATAAAGAGACAGATAGTGTTCTAGAAGCATTGATATTAGAGGCAGAGTTAATAAAAAAATATCAGCCTAAATATAATACCAAAGAAAAATCAGACAAAAGTTTTAACTATGTTTGTATAACAAAAGAAAAATTACCCAAAGTAATTATTGTTCGTGGCAAGAATTTAAAATCTGAGATTTTTTATAAAACCTTTGGACCATATACTAGTGGCACACATTTGCGTGAAGCCTTGAAAATAGTTCGCAGGATTTTTCCATTTCTTGATGAAAAGAGCAAAAACTACATGGAGTTTTATAGACAGATAAACTTAGTTCCAGATATTAACGACAAACAAATTTATCTACAGAATATTAATAATATAAAATTATTCTTTCAAGGCAAGAAGCGTGAAATAGTTCGCAATTTAAAGAAAGAAATGAAGGCTTATTCTAAATCACATGAATTTGAAAAAGCTGGAGAAATAAAAAGACAACTTTTCGCCCTTCAACACATAAATGATGTGGCACTACTGAAGCAGGAAAAGATAGTAGATGAAAATTCCTTTAGAATTGAAGCTTATGATATAGCTCATATGGGTGGTAAAAATATGGTGGGTGTGATGACGGTGATAGAAGATGGTGAAGTGCAAAAGAGTGAATATAAAAAATTTAAAATCAGAACACAAAATGATGCAAATGACATAGGTGCATTAAAAGAAGTATTGGAAAGAAGGCTAGCTCACACAGAGTGGAAATACCCAGACCTCATAGTCATGGATGGGGGAGTAGCCCAGATAAATGTGGCACAAAAAGTTTTAAAAAGTCTTAGGTTGAAAATCCCAATAGTGTCAGTATTAAAAGATGATAAGCATAAACCAAAGGCTATTCTAGGCTCGGAAGAGAGTGCTATAAGGTATAAAAGAGATATAATGCTATCAAATAGTGAAGCCCATAGATTCGCTATTGCTTATCATAAAAATATGCGTAATAAGAATTTTTTATCATAATACACATATACGCTATAGCGTAAATATGCAAATGAAAACAAAACAAGCCTCGCCGATAGGCCTACAGCCGAGGGAAAACATATTAATATTGAATGACATACGAAGCGTGGAAAATGTAGGGGCTATTTTTCGCACAGCTGACGCCGTCGGCATAGATAAGATTTATCTTGTTGGGTATACTCCTACACCACTAGATCGTTTCGGTAGAAAGAGAGGAGATTTGGCAAAGTCTGCACTTGGAGCTGAAGAATTTATAGCTTGGGAGCAGAAAAAAAGCATGTCCGCACTTCTTACAAAATTAAAGAAAGAAAAATATTTAATAATAGGGATAGAACAAGATAAAAAATCCATTGATTATAAAAAAGTAAAACTACAACAAAAAAATGCTTTTATAATTGGTACAGAAGTTACAGGAATACCAAAAAATATACTAGCAAAGTGCGACATAATTTCCGAAATTCCAATGCGAGGTAAAAAAGAATCTCTAAATGTATCTGTGGCAACGGGGGTAGCTTTGTTTAGAGTTTTAAACCTCTAATTATTAGAGATAATTCCTAGATTTTTATATTAAATAAGTGGATAAGGCATCATAAAGGTCGAAAATAACCTTATTTTATATGCAATCTTGCAAATTAAAATCTTTACCTTGCAGGTAAATAAAATTTGCGGTATCATTATATTTATGATACTATGAAAATAGGATTTAGAAGTAAAAAAGAAGAGGAGTTTTATTCAAATGAAAGCCAGCTGAAGGTTGTATATGGTTTACGGATGGCAAAAAAGATAATGCACCGTATCCAAGAACTCCAAGCTGCTGATAATCCACAATGTTTACCAAGAAACGCTCGTTTTCATGAACATAGTGCTAAAAATAAAGGCTCCTTTTCGATTGATCTTATACACCCCTTCCGTCTTATTGTCCTGCCAACATGCGAATATGTAAGTTGGGTCGAGATTATAAGCCTAGAAATATATGAGGTAATAGATCCTCATTAATAATACAATGGTTGAAACAAAACTTTCTTATAACCCAAATATCGCTATTCACCCCGGTGAATCTCTAAGAGATGAATTAGAATACCTGAAACTTACTCAAGTTGAGTTGGCAAAACGTACTGGGCTAAGCGAAAAACATCTTAGTCAGATTATTAATGGTGCTGACCCTATTACCCCAGAAACAGCAATAAAACTTGAGCGTGCACTCGGTGTATCAGCAAGTTTTTGGAATAATTTACAAAAAAATTATGAACTCATAGGTGCAAGAATTATAGCTGAAAAAAAACTTGAAGAAGAAGCGAAGGAGGCAAAGAATTTTAAATGTTACTCAGAATTAGTAAATCTTGGCTGTATAGAAAAAACAAACAATTGGGAAAAAAGAGCAGAAAATTTACTCAAGTTCTTTGGAGTAGATTCTTTGTCCTATGTAAAGGAAACAGAGGCTATTGCATTTCAGCAACTCTCAGTTGCACTTAGGCAATCTTCAAGTGAATTTGATCATTATTCTCTAGCAGCCTGGTTACGCTGTGGAGAAATAAATGCTAAAGAAATAAAAACAAGCGAGTTTAATGAAAAAAGAGCAAAAGAGATTATTCCAGAAATACGAAAACTAACTTCTCATCCAGAAGGATTTGGTGCAAAATTAAACGAATTATGTGCCTCTGCAGGGATAGCTGTAGTTTATACACCATATTTTAAAAACACTAAGGTAAATGGCTCAGCACGCTGGATTGGAGATAAGGCTGTTATTCAATTAAATACTCGTGGAGCATATGGAGACATTTTTTGGTTCACATTTTTTCATGAGCTTGGTCATATATTACAACATGGGGTAAAGGCAAAATTTATTGACTACCAAAAGATAGAAAAAGATTCAAAAGAAAAAGAAGCCGACAAGTTTGCAGCGGACATACTAATCTCCCCCGAAGACTATTTAAGACTTTTGTCTACAAAACCCTTAAATCGTTTAACTGTGAGTTCCTTTGCTAAATCTATTGGAGTACATATCAGTATAGTGCTTGGTAGGCTAGCACATGAAAAAAAGGCTAGCTGGAGTCAAATATCTAATTTTAGAGATAGACTTATTATCAATCCTTAAATTTTAAAATAATTTATTTCTGGCAACTCGAGCAAAAAATTGTTGTTCTGGTTTGGATAATTATTTTTTGGAGTGGTTTTTTACAGTTTACGCAAGCCTTTCCTTCTTTCCCGTAAACTTTATGTTCTCTCGCATAGTTGCCCCTACTGTCATCGAGTAGTCTATAAGTTGCGACAGATGAACCACCAACTTTGACCGCACGACTAAGTATTCTCACTATAGCTTTGTGTAGTTTGGCTACTTCGGCAGGGGAAAGAGATGCAGGATTTCTGTCTGGCCGAATACCTGCTTCAAACAAGCTTTCATCTGCATAAATATTGCCTACACCGGTGACTATTTTTTGGTCCAATAAAATAGCTTTTATTTTTCCTGTTTTTTCTTTTAATTTTTCTTTAAAATATTTAGCTGTAAATTCACTTGTAAGTGGCTCTACTCCAAGTGATGAAAAATGATTTTCTATTTCAAAAGTTTTTTTATCTTTGTGATATAAAAGATAACCAAACATTCTGGTATCGTTGTAATAGAGTGTTCCATTAGAAAGCTCAAATATTATATGGCTGTGTTTATTTGGTAGTTTCGTCTCAGATATTTCTATGGGGTGGCCACCAGTTATCATTTTTGATCCAGCTTTTGGTTTATAGACAAATTGCCCAGACATTTTCAGGTGTCCTAAAATAGTTTTATCATTACTTAATTTGAAAATTAAATTCTTGGCTCGTCTTTCTATCGCGACAAATTTTTCTCCTAAAAGACCTTTGATAAATTCATCTTGTTTCTTTTTTGACGCTACACGCTTTGTGCCTTTTCCAGACACGAGCTTTGGCTTGGTGACTTTTACTTGCACGATTTTTTGCCCCAAGATTGCATGAGATAGGCCGATTCTTAAATTTTCTACTTCTGGGAGCTCTGGCATGGTATCATCATACTATGAAGAGAATTTTTTTGGTAATTTTAATTATTGTCGCATTCTTTACCCAGAGTGGTTTTTTATATTCAGCGACGACAGTATCGACCCCAGTAAAAAAGATAAAGATTCTGATAGTTCCAGGCCATGACGATGAAACATGGGGAGCACAATATGGGAATATAAAAGAGGCAGATATGAATTTAAATCTTTCTACACGTATTTATAATAGTCTCAAAAAAGACAAGAGATTTGAAGTTCACATCACTAGGAAGACAGGCGGATACACAAAAGAATTTGAAGATTATTTTAAAAATAATACTGATGCAATTGGAGCTTTTAAAGAAAATGCAAAAGCTTTAATGAAAGAAAAAATAGATGCTGGAATTTTTATTGAAAAAGAAAATCCACCACATAACAATGCCAGTGAAGATACAGCCATAAAATTATATGGATTAAATAAATGGGCAAATGAAAACAAGATGGACGCCGTCATCCATGTACACTTCAACGATTATCCAAGAGCAAATAAATGGAAGAGCGGTATTCATAAAGGATTTGTCATATATATGCCAGAAGAACAAATGGCAAATTCAAAAGAAAGTGTAAATTTGGCAAAAAAGATTTTTACTCAACTACATAAAAAATATGTCACTTCTACTTATGAAGAAGAAAAAGGAGGACTAACCCCAGATCAATCTCTGATAGCTTTAGGCTCGAATGGCACACTACTCCCTAGTGTACGCTCTGTTTTAATAGAATACGGCTATATATATAGATTTAAAAATAGAAATACAAGACACAGTCATTATGCGAGTATGGCAAACCTCACTGTGATAGGTATAAAAAATTATTTCTTTTCAGGAAGGTAAAATATAAAAATTTAAAAAGCAATCTATCTGGCTCGGCTTCGCCAGCGAACCTGCTCGGCTCGTCAGCCCGTGCAAGACTTTTTAAATTTTATATTTTACCTTCCGCCTAAAATTTTTAAAGCCTCACGGATTTTTGTATTTATGTCTGCATCTGGAGAACAATTTTTCAAAGCTTCACGTGCATCATTTTGAGAATAACCGAGAGATTTTAGGGCTTCTAGGGCATCCATCTCTCCTTGCAAAGAACCCTCTCCGAGTTTACCTTTTATTTTATTTGAGATTTTATCTCGCAGTTCTATGACTATTTTTTCTGCAGTTTTCTTTCCAATACCTGAAATTTTTGTCAGGTAACTGGTGTCTCCAGTGCCGATAGCTCTTTGTAGAGTGTCTATAGATGCGATGCCAAGTATTCCTAGTGCGCCTTTTGGCCCGATGCCTGAGACATTGAGCAACATTTCAAAAAATTCCAATTCTTCGTAATCGAGGAAGCCATACAAATCAAAAGAGTCTTCGCGGATATGAGTATGAATAAAAAGAAAAATCTCATTCAATTTATCTATTCTAGACAATGTGTCAGGGGAGACAGATATTTTATAGCCCACACCTCCAGTTTCTACTATGACAAATTTGTCTGTTTTTAAAACTATTTTTCCTTTTATGCTACCAATCATCCCAGTACTAAAATTTTAAAATTTATTAATAACGACTATATCCCGTAATCAAAAATTTAGTACGGGACAGGTACCTTTATCATATCAAAAATACGGACTAAGCTCTTATTGACTTTTTTCAAAAAAAGGTTATAAATAAAGAAGATGATATAGGGATTACTCTATATCGTTTCTGCTTAGGCAGAATTTTGTTTTTTTGTAGAAAATAAATAAGGAGTGAAACTATTATGAACACAACTTCGGCCGAAAGGGAAAGGAAAGTTCTTTTTACCAAAGAGCACATGCCCGTATACAGAGAAGGGAGCGTCGTTCCTGATCAACTCGAACTTTCTAGGTCCGTTTATACCCCAGAAAGCGGATATGACAAAGTAATAACCGTCGCAGAAACTTCGGGGAACGAGACCATCTGGCAAGGACGCGACGACGGGATTTACGACAAAGTGGATTCATCCCTAAGGGATATACATCCATGTCTTGTCCCACGACCACCTCGTCGGATTGTTACCGGTGAACAAGCAAGCGATACCAAGTTATGCCAAATGTTCTGCATGATTCGGGACTTCGACGAACGCCTGACGGACCAGGGGCAGATCAATAACTTTGCTCGGCAGTATCCCGGCGAAATTCATAAAGTCGGCGCAGTAGTATTTGCGACGTATTCCGGAAGCAAGCCACATAAAGTATTTTTTGTTGGCATTATTTCCAAAGACGGCAAGCTCGAAGTTAAAAAGTTTACCTTCCTGGATAAGACAATCTTCCCGGCGCATACCTGGAAAGGAGTTCTCCTACATTCATAACCGCCCACAAGGCACAACGAAAAGATCGTTGCCTGTGGACGGTTTTTTCGTTTCAGCTTGAAATTATGTAATACTTGTGTTTTAAAGGGTTTTTTGCTAATATATTCATATGCCAATAACAAGATCAGCTAAAAAAGCAGTACGTGGTTCTCTTCGCAAAAAGGCCTTAAATGACCAACGCAAGAAAGCTATGAAGGAAATAATAAAGAAAATAGAGAAGCTAGCCAAGACAGACAAGGCCGGAGCTCTTAAAATGCTTGCTACCGCTTTCCAAGCTATAGATAAAGCTGCAAAAAGAGGTGTTATAAAAAAGAATAACGCTTCAAATAAAAAATCTCGCCTTTCAAGAATAACAAAATAAAAAGATGAATCATCTTTTAGAATTTTATGGAACAGAGTGCCCACACTGCATAGATATGCATGAGCTTGTGGAGCGCATGGAAAAAGAAGAGGGCATAAAGGTAGAAGCTATAGAAGTCTGGCACAACAAAGAAAACGAAAAGAGAATGGAAGAAATTAAATGTTTTAATGAATGCGGAGGAGTACCTTTTTTCTATAATACAAAAACTGAAAAATTTATCTGCGGTGAGGCAGATTATGAGACTTTAAAAAAATGGGCAAAAGGAGAGCCTTTCGTCCAGGAATAATAAAAATGAAAATAAAAAAAGCCCCTTTTGGGGCTTTTTTTATTTGGTTTAAATATTACGCACGTTGTACGTTTGTAGCATTTAATCCTTTTGGAGATTCCTCTGTTTCAAAAGAAACAGTATCACCTTCACGTAGTTCGTCAAAAGTTACGCCTACAAGAGAGTTAGAGTGGAAGAATAAATCCTTCGCTAGTCCTTCTGCTGTTATAAAGCCAAAACCTTTATCAGTGATTCTTTTTATAGTACCAGTCATGATTTTTTAGTTTAAGTTGTTAAATACAAATTTGGTCATCTCAAGAAATCGACGTTTACGCACTCTTCTCCTACCTATTTTGTATAACAAGTATATCAAAAAAAGCCTGCCTTGTCAAGCTGGGCTTTCTATTTTTCCTTAAATAAGCTAATCTTTGTGTTATGGCTAAGGAAAAGCAAAAGAATCAAAATACAAAAAACAGCAATGAAACCATAGTCCGTTTTGACAAGGTCTCATTTGAATGGGGAGTAAATAAGCCTATTTTAGACGAGGTGTCGTTCACTATACGCCGTGGAGTTAAATTCGCTCTCATGGGGCAAAATGGGGCTGGGAAGAGCACAATTTTCGGCCTTATTACAGGTATTAATACTCCAGAATCTGGAATTATCAATATTATGAACGGGGTGAGTATAGCCATATCTAGACAAGTAATTCCTAAAAAAGAACTCGAGATGACTGTACGAGAATTTTTTCAAAATTGTTTCAAAGAAAAAGTCTACGACATAGATCCTCGGATAGATGATGTACTAGAAGTGGTAAATTTAAAAGGCCACGAGAAGGTGCACGATAGAATAATAAAAACTTTTTCTGGAGGACAGCAAGCACGACTACTCTTGGCTTCAGCAATTATTCAAAATCCAGATTTGCTTTTGCTCGATGAGCCGACAAACAATTTGGATAAAGCTGGCATAGCCCACCTGACAAAATTTTTAGTGAATTATAAAAAGACAGTCTTGGTGATTTCTCACGATGCAGAATTTTTAAATGCTTTTACTGACGGTGTGTTTTATTTAGATGTATATACAAAACACATAGAGCAATATGTGGGAAATTATTTTAATGTGGTCAAAGATATCACAGCTCGGATAGAAAAAGAAAATATGAAAAATGCTCAGCTTCAAAAAGAAATTCAAGCCAAGAAAGATCAGGCCAACGTCTTCGCTTATAAAGGAGGAAGACTAAGACTTGTAGCAAAACGAATGCGTGAAAAAGCTGAAGAGCTGGAAGAAGAAATAGTAGATGTACGAAAAGAAGATAAAGCCATAAAACCATTTACCATACCATCACAGCCGGACCTGATAGGAGAAATTTTAAATATATCTTCTTTTACTACTATGAAGAATGGGAAAATAGTAAAACATAAAGCAAAAATTTCTTTAAATAAAAATACTCACTTACTACTCCAAGGACCAAATGGCATAGGAAAGACTACACTACTCGAGAGATTGGCTTCTGGACATGCTGAAGGAGAAAAAGTACGCGAAGGAATTCGTATCGGATATTATAGACAAGATTTTTCTACATTAAATTTTGAAGACACTGTGTATCAATCACTAGCTAGTGCTATGCAGGAAGGGGGAGAGATGCTAAATGAAGAACGCATGCGCTCTGTGGCTGCCAGCTTTTTAATTACTGGAGAATATATCCGTACAAAAATAGGAAGCCTATCCGAAGGACAAAAAGGCCTCGTAGCATTTGCGAGATTGGTATTACAAAAACCCGGCCTTCTAATATTAGATGAGCCTACAAACCATATAAATTTCCGCCATTTGCCTGTGATAGCAAAAGCGCTAGATGAATACAAAGGTGCGATGATAATGGTTTCTCACGTACCTGAATTTGTGGAGCAAATTAGGATTGATGAAGTACTTGATCTAGAAAAATAGAAAGTTCTTTACCTTTTATTTCTCGCACACCTTTTGATTTGAGTTGCCCTAATTTTATATTCATTATTCTCTCGCGTTTTAGATCGGCGACATCTTGAAAGAGGGCCGAGCACATACGGCGGATTTGGTGCTTTTTTCCTTCGGTTAAGATTACACGAAATGTAAATTCATTTACTATTTCTACCTTACAAGGTTTTGTGACATAGCCTTCTATATTTACTCCAGCCTCCATCTTATCCTTGAAACTTCCGCGGAGTTTTTGTTTAGTTTTTACTACATATTCTTTTTCATGAAAATACTTTGGAGAGAGTAATTGGTCGGTGATTCGTCCATCATCAGTAAGTATCAAAAGTCCATGGCTGGCCTTGTCGAGTCTACCTAGAGGGAAGAGTCCTTCTTTTGGAGAATCTGTCTCAACTCCGATAGGCTTGTTGTAGGCAAAGTATTTATACTCTTTTAGCTTTGCTCCTTTTAACTCTACCTTATCGCCTTCGTTTACCTTACTACCGAGCACAGCCCTTTTGCCATTTATAAAAACCTTTTGCTCGGACACAAGAATATCAGCCCCTCTTCGAGTAGAGATTTTTTTAAGAGCCAGATATTTATTTATACGCATTGGGTAAGTGTCCATAAAACAAATGATAGCACATTTCTGTGCTATCATTTTTGTTAATTTAATTTATTTTTAATGAGTAGGGTTTGCAGTGTTGTTTCTTCGTGGAGCAGGGGGAGCATATACTACTGTGTTTCTTTGAAAAGATTGACCAAAAAGGTATCTAGCCAAAAGTATAAGTATAAGTATAAGGATTATAAGTAGAAGCCATCCAAAGATACTAGTAGGTAGGAATCCAGCTCCGAAAACTGTCGCACCCAAAGTAAGATTGTTGTTGTTTAAGTTTGATGTTATTCCACATACGTTTGCAGTTACATTTGCATTTACTGATTGTGGGTAATTTGAAGCATCTACATAGTTTAGAGTAGCAGGGAAGTTTAAGTTTGTTCCAGCTGGTACGTTGTCTCTTAGGCGTACTCGTACTGTTACTGTGCCTTCTGCATTTGCTCGTAGTGTTCCTAGGTTGAATATCAAAGTCTGTCCACCTCTGTTTGGGTTATTTGGACTTGAGTACATATAATCTACTTCCATAGGAAGATCCAATCTTAGTACAAGGTTTGTGATAGATCCATTACCGACATTTTGATAATTCAAAGAATAATTTATTTCATCTCCAGGACATGGGTTTGTGTTATCGAGTGTAGGTACTATTGGACGATTACGATCTACAGAAGAAGTGACCAATAATAGGGAAGTACGAGGAGTAGGATTTGTAGTAACTCCAAGCACTTGTCCACGAACGTTTACAGTCACAAAGTCAGTAGAAGAACCTACATCGTTACTACAAGTTATAGAATAAGTTCTACTTGATGTCAGACTTCCTGTGTAGAAAGATCCAGGACCGATTGATTTTATTCCAGCCCAGCCGATTGATCCACCAGAAGCATTACATGTAGTAGCATTTGTAGTACTCCAGCGTACTGTAGTAGCACCGTTGTAAGTTAGACTTGTTTGGTCTGCGTATATTATTACAGTTGGTTGATTGTTTACTGGGACTACATTGTTTACATTTACAGTCACAGAATCATCAGCACTTCCGCTATCATTTCTACATGTTATGCGGAAAGTAGTAGTGTATGTCAGACTTCCTGTGTAGAAAGAACCAGAAAGGTTTTTATTTCCTGACCAGCCGTTTACACCACCGTTTGCAGTACAAGTATCAGCATTTTCTGAATTCCAAGTCACATAACTCACTCCATTGTATTGAACATTTGAAGGGTTTGCGGTGATATTTACTGTTGGTTCATCTTCTTCATCATCTACTCGTACAGTAACAGAGTCATTTGCTGATCCACTATCATTTGTACAAGTAATACGATAAGTAGTATCACTGTCTAAGTCTCTAGTATTGAAACTACCAGAAAGATTTCTACTTCCAGACCAACCATTTCTACCATTACTTCCTGTACAGTAGTCAGCATTTTGTGAAGTCCAGCGGATGATAGTACTATCACCAGAAGCTATAGATGTATCGTCAGCTCTTATGTCTACTGTCGGCTCATCATCATTAGTCGTACCATTTACAGTAATAGTCACAGAATCATTTGCTGATCCACGGCTATTACTACAAGTGATGTTGTAAGTAGTTGTACTTGTTAGGGAACCAGTATAAAAACTACCAGTAGTACTCTTGTTTCCTGACCAGCCATTTACGCCACCACTTGCTGTACAAGAAGTAGCATTTTGTGAAGTCCAGCGTACTGTAGTAGTACCGTTTTGGTTTACATTGTAGCTGTCAGCAGTCAAATCGACTGTTGGGTTTTGAGTAGGGCAGTTAACTGTGAAAGATTTTATATCACCATACTCAATTCCAGAATCATTTTCTCCGACAGCTCTGTAGTAGTAAGTAGTACCTTCAGTAAGACCAGTGATTATTTGAGAGAAGTTTGAATCAGTGTAAAAAGTTTGGGGTGCTGTAGTTCGTCCTAGAGATTGAGTAGGACCCCATTCAAACCAAACACTTGCACTAGTAGACCCATTTAATCCAAGGTAACCATTTATAGTAGCGCTAGTACAATCTGTAACTATGCCTCCATTGTTACTTTGAGTTGTAGCAGAGCTTTTACTTACAGTATCAACATCGATTGATACCTGCGCAAATGCAAAGCTTGTATTAGCAAAAATTCCTAAAAGAAGTATTGCTCCGACTATATATGATTTTATCTTTATGTTTTTCATTGTTTTAATTATACACCCTTTCAATGGATTTGTCAAGTCCTGTTTGGCTGTTATTTTATATGGTTATTATGATAATTCTTGGTCTAACTGTGATAGTTACTGAAGCATTGGCACTTTGTCCCGCATTGTTAGAACATATGATGTTGAAAGTCTTTGTAGCTGTCATACTTCCTGTGTAGAAAGAGCCACTAATAGACTTTGAACCTGGCCAGTTTGCAGTACCACCTGAAGCTGTACAAGAAGTAGCATTTTGTGAAGTCCAGCGTACTGTAGTATTGCCGTTGTAGTTTACTGTAGAATTATCTGCTGTCAAAGTAACAGTAGGGTTTTGAGTTTGATATTGACAAGGCAATGGACCTCCGTAGTTTGTAGCGTTTGGATCCTGACATGTCTGAGGAGCTTGGTTTACTGTCACAGTCACAGAATCATTTGCAGTCTGACCTGTAGCACTTGTACATGTGATGTTGTAAGTAGTTGTTGAAGTTAAGTTACCAGTGTAGAAAGAACCATTGATAGGTTTTGAACCTGACCAGTTTCCAGCACCACCATTAGCATTACATGTTACAGCATTTGTAGAGTACCAAGTTAATGTAGAAGTACCGTTGTAGTTTACATTCATTGGGTTAGCTGAAATGTTTACTGTAGGGTATTGGATTGGATTTACAGTAACTGTAGCTGAGTCATTTGCAGTCTGACCTGTAGCACTTGTACATGTGATTGAGTAAGTAGTAGTACTTGTAGGATTTACAGTTCTTGATCCAGAAGTTGAAACGTTACCAAATTGTGAAAGGTTACATGATACCGCATTGTTTGAAGTCCATGAAAGAGTTGAACTTTGACCTGACTGAATGTTTGCAGGGTTTGCAGTTATGTTTACTGTAGG
>CAYYJU010000003.1:0-24591 GCA_964472335.1 uncultured Candidatus Saccharibacteria bacterium
GGTCGACTTCGTCGACTAGTAAGGTAAATTCATTTACAGCTCGCCACTCTATCTCGGCAGAGACCTGCTCGAGAGCAGAATCTTCAGACCACTTTTCCCAATCGACGACGACCGCCGTGGCTGAAACACTGTGGGTCATTTTCCCATTTTGATAAGATCGAAAAGTGTCGGCCCAGATAACTTCGTACTTGCCTTTGTACGAAATTTTTCGTTCCGGTATTTTAAGGTAGACCTTACCTCCGCCGTCCAGTTCAACTTTTGGTGTGATATCTCGCCGGACGATAGACCCAGAAAGATTTTCATCAAGGTTTATCATGCAAACATCGGTGCCGATGTTTAGTATGATTTTTGTGGGTTGAGGTGAAAGGGTCTCCTGAGCGAGTGTCTTTACGCTGAATAAAGACACAACAAACATAGCTATGAGTAGGGTTCTTTTCATCGTATTTCTCCATTTTTTTTCGAATTTTTTCAAAAAGCTCATAAATACAGAGCTTGGGCTATTCCAAGACAATAATGTATATTTTATTTAGAATTGTCAATATCTTATTTAAAATTCTCAGACTTGATTTGTTGTGATATAATCATCTAATGTCTATGGAAGTCAAAGAAATACTCGATCTCATGCCTGAGAGCATGACAAAAAAGGACGAAGAATTGATAATTAAAGCATATAATTATGCTAAAAAAGCTCATGAAGGCCAAAAGAGAATGAGTGGAGAGCCATATTTTGTTCATGTATTTGAGACTGCAAAAACACTAGCTTCTCTCAGCATGGATGTGCAGACCATAGCTGCTGGCTTATTGCATGACACCATAGAAGACACTCCAGTCACTGAAGAAGAATTAGAAAAAGAATTTGGTGAGAATATTGTATTTTTAGTAAAAGGAGTGACCAAGCTCGCGACTTTGAAATATAGTGGCTACGAGAGACATGTAGAAAGTCTACGAAAGTTTTTTATGGCTATGGCAAATGATTTACGTGTGGTGATCATAAAACTCGCAGACAGACTTCATAACTTAAATACACTAGAGCACATCCGTGAAGATAAAAAGAAGCGCATAGCGCTAGAATCTATCAGTGTGTATGCCCCACTTGCAAACCGTCTCGGTATGGGAAAACTCAAAGGAGAAATAGAAGACGCTGCTTTTCCTTTTGCGTACCCAGAAGAGTACAAGCAAATGCAGGAAATTTTAGATGAAAGACGAGGAGAGTATGAAAAAAATCTTGAGATAGTGAGAACTGAATTAAAAAAAGAATTAGATAAAAATAATATTAAATGTGCGGAGCTAGATTATAGAGTAAAACACAAATATAGTCTTTATAAAAAACTTTTGAAATATGACATGGATATAAATAAAATCTATGACATAGTGGCTCTGCGTGTAGTGGTAGACAATGTGGAGGAATGCTATAGAGTTCTCGGAGTAATACATTCAATATGGAATCCTCTACCAGGTAGAATAAAAGATTATATAGCATTACCAAAGCCAAACGGCTATCGCTCTATACACACTACAGTGCTTACAGGATTGGGTGGAGTAGCAGAGATTCAAATAAAAACAAAAGAAATGCACAATGAAGCTACTTATGGTATCGCAGCTCACTTTGCATACAAAGAAGGAAAGAAAAAGAAAAAAAATGCGATGAGTGAACTAAAATTTGATTGGATTGAAGATTTAAAAAATCTAAAATACTCTCCAGACGAACCAAAGAAATTTATCGAACATCTAAAGACAGATTTTTTCAATGATAGAATTTTCGTCTTTACTCCAAAGGGTGATGTGGTAGATCTCCCTGAAGATTCTAGCCCAGTGGATTTTGCTTATGCTATACACTCCGATATCGGAAACCGTATTTCCGGCGTAAAAATCAACGATAAAATGTCACAGATTTTCTCTAAATTAAAAAATGGAGATATTGTGAATATCATAATAAATAAAAATTCTCACCCATCAAGCAAATGGCTAGAATATGCGAAAACCACAGTAGCTAGAAAACACATCAAGCATTACTTGGAAAAAAATACTTTATTGAATAGGTTGAAATCTTTTGGTAAGTAAGATTTATACACTGAAATTAGAAATATTATATAGGTCAGTGTCGTCTCGTTCTACTTCGTCTTTGCTTCTGTCATCTATAGCTACCTCGGGTACTGCCTCTACCTCTCCTTCATTTGTAGATTTTTCACCTTCAGTCGCAATGTATTTTTCTAGTAGACCAGCTTGTGGTGGTACTCCAGAAGAAATTTTTTCATTATTTGATTTATTTATTAAGTTTAAAATTTCTCGCAAATCTTCATTTGAGAAGAAATCAATTTTTATTTGGCCACCCAATTCGCGCCTGTCTATGTGCACACGAGTACCCAGTTTTTCTTGAAATTCTTCCTCTAGTTCTGTGATTTCAGGATCTGGCATAAACTCCTTCTTTCTGATGCGATCATAAGCAATCTTGCGAGCCAATTTTTCTGCTTCACGTACTGTAATTTTTCGGTAAATTATTTCTTTATACAAAACCATCTGCTCTTCTGGGTGGTCTATGAGCATTAGTAGTGGTCTAGTATGCCCATCTGTGAGCTTTCCTTCTGATAGACCAGTCAAAATTTCTTCTGGAAGGTTTAAAATACGAAGTGAGTTTGATACATATTCCCTACTCTTACCCATTTTTTTTGCAATTTCACTATGAGTGAATTTAAACTCACTGGCTAGTCTAAAAAAAGCTCTAGCTCTGTCTACTGCATTTAAATCTTCGCGTTGTAGATTTTCTATGATAGCAAGCTCGAGCTTCATCATAGAAGTATCGCCTGTACGAATTATGGCAGGAACTTGTGACACACCTGCGAGCATTGCGGCTCGTAGTCTACGCTCTCCGGCTATCAATTCATATTCTGTGAGCAAACCTCCACCTTCTTTTTCTACTTCGAGGCGAGACACAGTCAGTGGTTGTAATACACCATATTGTTTTATAGATTGAGATAAGTCTTGCAAGCGGACAGGATCAAAGTCCCTTCTTGGTTGATAAGGATTTGGTTTTATTTTGTCGGTGTCTATCCAGAAAATTGAGTTGGAATAAATGTTTGACATGAAAGTATTTTAGCACACATGTTTTATTTTTAATAATTGATTTATATGTACTTTTTGTGTAAAATGTGTGAATTGTGGTGTATAAAATAAATATGCCCGGGTGGCGGAATTGGTAGACGCAAACGACTCAAAATCGTTCGAGGGCAACCTCATGAGAGTTCAATTCTCTCCCCGGGCACAATGAAAAAAAATAAAAAAACAACTCAGCCTAAATCCATAGATTTTGAAGTTAAAGGTGGTAAAAAACTACACGGCACTATCAAGACAAACTTTTCAAAAAATGGCTCTGTGGGTCTTTTGTGTGCTTCTTTATTAAATAGTGGCACTACTACACTTCATGGTATTGCTCGAATTGAAGAAGTGTATAGGGTGATAGAAATATTAGAGAGCATAGGTGTAAAAATAAAATGGCTTGATCAAAACACTCTTTCCATAAAACCACCACACAAATTTGATTTAAAAAATATCAACGTAGAGTCATCTATAAAGACTCGCTCTATTGTGATGCTTGTCGGTCCTTTAATTCATAAAATTAAATCATTTAAAATTCCTCACGCTCAGGGTTGTAATTTAGGTAAACGCACAATCGCTGCTCATATATATGCTCTTGAAAAACTCGGCGTAAAAATAAAGACCACAGCAAATAGTTATGAAATTTTAGCAAAAAAATTGAAACCCGGTGAAATTGTCATGTATGAATCCGGAGACACTGCTTGCGAAAATGTATTGTCAGCGTGTGCTCTCATAAAGGGTAATACAGCTATCAGCTTTGCTAGTGCAAATTATATGGTACAGGAAGTGTGTTTTTTTCTTGAAGCACTAGGTGTAAAAATTGATGGTATAGGTACCTCTACGCTTACAGTACACGGAGTGAGTGAAATAAATAAAGATATTCATTATTGGAACAGTGAAGACCCGATAGAATCTATGATGTTTATATCAGCAGGAATTATCACAGACTCACAATTGAAAATAATGCGAGCACCGATAGATTTTCTAGCACTTGAAATGGAAAAATTAAAGAGGATGAATTTAAAATATAAAATTTCAAAAAATTATCTATCATATAACGGACGAACAAAATTAGCTGACATAGAAATATTTCCGAGCAAGCTCATAGCCCTAAAAGACAAGATTCACTCAAATCCTTACCCAGGGATAAATATAGACAATCTTCCCTTTTTTGCGCCGATAGCAATACGAGCAAAAGGCACCAGCATGATACATGATTGGGTTTATGAGAATAGAGCCATATATATGACTGAATTAAACCGCCTAGGGGCTAATATAACCCTTGCAGACCCTCACAGGCTCTATATCACAGGTGGCACACCACTCAAGCCTGCACAAGTAGTTTGCCCACCAGCCTTGCGTCCATCTATGGTGATACTCATATCTATGATGGCAGCAAGTGGCACATCAATCCTCCGAAATGTATATATGATAAATAGAGGCTATGAAGACATAGTCCGACGATTGAACTCTATTGGGGCAGAGATAAAAATATTAAAGTAATTAATTTTTATTTTTTTTCTCTAACTCTTTTTTCTCCATTTCAAAATATGGCTCGTTTATTTTTGCTAATTGCTCTTCGGTAAGTGGCTGGAAGTCTCTTGGTGCCTCTTCTGAAGTTTTAGGATTTAACTTTTCTTCTTCTTTTCTTTTCTCCATTTCAAAATATGGCTCGTTGATTTTTGCCAATTGCTCTTCGGTAAGTGGCTTTATTTCATTGTTGTTTCCTTCCATACTCATATATTTATGTTAAACTAATTAAGTTTTAATAGACAAATTATAACAAGTCAACAAATTTAAGTAAATATGAAAAATAAGCCAAAAGTCATAGTAATAATAGGACAGACAGCTACGGGTAAGAGCTCTCTTGCTGTAAAATTAGCCAAAAAAATAGGAGGCGAGGTTATTTCGGCTGACTCGAGGCAAGTATACAAAGACTTGGATATTGGCACTGGTAAGATTACAAAGAAAGAAATGAAAGATATACCACACCACCTGCTAGATGTGGCAAATCCGAAAAAGAAATTCACTGTAGCTGAATATCAAAAAAAATCTATCTCAGCCATGGCTGAGATACTTAAACGAGGAAAAATTCCAATAATTTGCGGAGGAACAGGATTTTATATCGATGCTATTACTAAAGGTGTAGTTTTCCCTGTCGTGCCACCAAATTTAAAATTGAGAAAAGAACTGGAAAAGAAAACCCTAGAGCAACTTTTTAAAATATTAAAAAAGTTAGATAGAGCTCGAGCAAAAAATATTGACGCAAAAAACACAGTGCGCCTAGTCCGAGCTATAGAGATAGCCAAAGCTCTAGGCAAAGTCCCTAAAATTAAAGAAGTAAAACCAGAATATCAATTTATAAAAATTGGATTGTGTCTACCCATAGATAAACTAGAAAAAAAAGTGACAAAAAGAGTGAAGCAAATGTTTGAAGACGGTCTCTTAAAAGAAATACAGAAATTAAAGAAAAAAGGAGTCACTGACAAAAGATTGAAGGAATTGGGTTTTGAATACTATAAACCAACAAGAGAAACAGTGGTGCATGAGACTATAAAGTATGCAAAGAGACAAATGACATGGTTTAAAAGAGATAAAGAAATAAAATGGTTTTCTCCCACAGACTATAAAAAAATTAGTCAGTATTTAAAGAGTGAAATATAGTCATTTACTTTTATCTTTTTTTATGTTATAAAAAAATTGAACTTCCAGATTTTTTGGAAGGAATTTAGTTCATTAAATAAAGGAGTGCTGTTATGTCGCTAGAACCACAACTTACCCTTGACGGTAGAACTGCTACCATCAAACTAGATACCATTTTTAATGGCATGCTTTCAGTTGTTGACGAGGAAGTCCTCGATTTCCTTGGAGCAAATGATCGGCTGACGTCGATTATCTCATTTAAAGAACCCTCGGGGTTTTATGGCAACTGGGTTGAAGATCCTGGGTCTGGACTTTTAGTCATTGACCTGAAAACCGCCTTAGGTGTTCTCAGGTACATTGACGACAACTTACTGACTTCGGACGTCGCGGATATATCAGAAGGTGAAGATGAAAAAAATCTAATCCTCGGGATTATTTGGTATCAACATGAAAATCGTGTTCTCTATCTAGAGCACGAGAAAGAGGAGGGACGCGAAGAGCAATACCACCTACACAGTGTTCATGTTTCAAATTACCCACTGAAGGTGAAACCAAATCGGCGCTACTTAAAATCTGCATAATAAGACCCCAGCGGACAGGATACCTGCTTCTGGGGTATTACTGTGTCAACTAGTCTTTTTTTCTACTTTTATGGATATGATAAACTCCGGGCAGTAAAGATACTAGAACAATTATGATCACTACATATAAAAGGTAATCTTGAATTTGTGGAAATGATTGACCTAAAAAATATCCACCAAATATAAATACAGAAGACCACACTACAGAACCAATAAAACTATACTTTAGGAAATCATAGTAATTCATGCGAACCATACCAGCCACTATTGGTAGAAATGTACGCACGATAGGTACAAATCTAGAGAGTATCATGGCCGAAAGCCCGTGTTTCTCTAAAAACTTATGTGCTTCATCTGTGTATTTCTTTTTAAATATTTTTCTGAATATCGGATAGTTGTATAAAAAATCTAACTTGGTTCCTATATAGTAACCTACTAGTCCACCTAAAAAAGCAGCAACAAAAACTAAGAATGCAAGAAGTATTACACTAAAACCAAGTTGATTAGCTAAAAGCCCTGCTGTAAAAAGTAGGCTATCTCCTGGAAGTGGAAAAAATATTCCAGACTCAAGAAATACAATGACAAGTATGCCTATGTATCCATAATTTGTTATGAGGTATGTGAGGTCAAAAAGTTGATGCATTATATGATTCTAACATAAAAATATTTTAATTTTTAGTGTAAGGAAATTCTTGAGACAATTCACCTGAATAATAAAACTGCTCGCCCAATTCCCCAAAGCTATATTCTTGTCCATTTATAGTAATTACAGCTCCACCTGGCGCTGAATCTGGTTTTGGTATAGAGCGATTAAAACCAAGGTTGTATAGGGTAGAAAGCACCCCAGGAGAATTTGATATATCAAAACCAGCCTTACCCCACTGAGCAGTCACCTGCCTCATAAAAAGGCCTACATATAGGTAAGAGTAGTATGGATTTTTTGTATCTACAATCCTCTCAAATCTAGTTTTTGCTATATCAGCGTCTGCCGGATAGGTGATAATATTTTCCATGTTTTGACCTAAATAAAAAACTGATTCTTTGTTTTTTAAATTTTCATCTATTCTCGCCACTGTCTCTGGTTTGAGTCCAGCAATACCAAAAGAAAATTTTGAAAGAGAAGCCAAAATTTTTAATGGTTCAAAATATGATTTAAAAGATTCTCTACTATTTCCAAAAAATCGTAGTTGTTCACCTATAACTCCACCGAGTAGTATTCTAGGAGAAATACCTGCGTCTTTAGCTGCTTTTTTTATTACATCTTGGTCGCGAATAAATGCAGACTTTAATACTTCCCATTCTGCAGAATCAGCCCATTTGTATGCTGTTTGAGCCACTGGAGCATCATTTTTTACAGTCTCATTATCGCAAGCATTAAATTTTGAAAGTAGGTCTGTGTTTTGATATCGCAATAAAGCATTTTCAAACATCATATCTATTAGTGTGAGGTTGCCTGTTCGATCATAGTTTATTTCAATTTTTCGTGCTGTATCAGGAGCGACAGTAGCTAATACATGGATTTTGCATGAGAGCAAAATTTCAATTTTTTCTGGGTCAGCATTTTTAATTTTTGAGATGTTTTCAGAGAAATATTTATTTCTTTCTTTGATTGTTCCACGGACATTTGTGAGCCCCAATTGCATCGCAAAATAAACAGCCAAAAAAGCCAAGCCAATTACAGCAAGGGCAACAATAAAAATTTGTCCAATAAATTTAAATCTTTTCATTGCGGGCGATGAGAGAATCGAACTCCCGCCAACGGTTTTGGAGACCGTTGTTCTACCACTAAACTAATCGCCCTGTTTTCATAAAAGAACTCTAATAACAAAAAACGACCTAATGGTCGCCTTTAGTTTAGCAGAAAATTCAAAGAAAATCTATTTTTTGATTTCTTTGTGCTTCTGCGCTTTTTTACACCATCTGCAGTACTTCTTTAGCTCGATTTTTTTAGTAACGAGTTTCTTGTTTTTACTAGACCAGTAATTGATTCTTTTGCAGGTCTGGCAGGCAAGTTTTATAAGTCTATCTTGTGACATGTGTATATATTAGTATAAATTGACAAAAATTGCAATTGGCTTATTTAAATGATGATTTTAGCTGGTTTTCTTTATCAAATCTCTCTATGGCTAGGTCTATGAGCCTATCTAAGAGCTTTGTTTGAGGTAGTCCACTAGCCTCCCATAGTTTTGGGTACATGCTGATATTTGTAAAGCCTGGGATAGTGTTTATCTCATTTACCAATACCCCACCGTTCTTTTTTAAGAAAAAATCTACCCTTGCCAAGCCCTCACACTCTAAAATTTTAAATACTTTTATTGCTAATTCCTGAATTTTTTTAACAGTTTTCTTATCTATTTTTGCTGGGATTTCAATGACGTATCCATCATCGATATATTTTGCATCGTAAGAATAAAATTCTTGATTTGCTATAATCTCACCCAGAACTGAAGCCATCGGGTGTTCATTACCTAAAACAGCACACTCTATCTCACGAGCGTCTATGAATTCTTCGATGATAATTTTATGATCATAGGTAAATGCGAGAGCTACAGCTTTTTTAAATTCTTTTTCATCCTTAGCTTTACTGACACCCACCGAAGAGCCCATGTTTGCAGGTTTGATAAACATAGGCAAGCCCAATTCTTTTTTTATTTTTGTAAAATTAACTTCATCTTCTTTTTTAAGTGTAATAAATTTTCCTATAGGTATACCGGCGTCTTTGAGTAGTCTTTTCATGACATCTTTATC
The DNA here is from genome assembly GCA_964472335.1 of uncultured Candidatus Saccharibacteria bacterium. Classification (GTDB taxonomy): domain Bacteria; phylum Patescibacteriota; class Minisyncoccia; order Phycocordibacterales; family UBA9973; genus UBA9973. The sequence goes on from CAYYJU010000003.1 coordinate 9,066, forward strand.
CATGCCGACAGCAGAGCCTAGCACACCTGCTCCCACAAAAGGAACACCAGAGAGTTTTAATAATCCCTGCATACTACCGTCTTCGCCAAAAGGTCCATGAAGTACTGGAAAGATTACATCAAATTTTTGGATAGAAGAGAAATTAAATTTTCCATCTCTAGGTATTTTAATTTTCGAGATTTCATACTTTGTTTTATCTAGAGCATTTATTATATTCTTTGCTGAAGCTAAAGACACCTCGTGCTCAGCAGATTTACCTCCAAACAAAACTCCGATTTTCAATTTCTTTTTTGCCATTTTTTAAGTATACTCTTGATTTATTATCTTTGCAAAATCGACTTAAAATGAGAAAACCGCCTGCGTGGGACATTTGGTCTTCTGCGGCGGTTGATGATTAGATGGGTGGTCTCGGCTGAATGTCACGTGCAGTTTTTTCTTCTTCAAGAATTTTATGCCATAAAGCTTCTTCCGTGATAGAATCTTTATTTTCTTTAAGAAATTCTTCGCATTTTTTTCCTGCTATCCAGTAGCTCTCTCGTTCTGCTGAGACAAGAGAAGCTACAAAGCCAACAAGCATAGCGGTCAAAAATGCCATCAGGCCAACAACACCAATGAGAGTAATTTCCGTACTCATTTCGGGATGTTTAATTGATGCATTTACCATACTTTCACCATCAGTGAGGTAGAAAAGTATGACTTCAGAAATAATTGCTATAAATAGCATTATTCCAGCAAAACACCAAACAGCAGTTGGCCCCTTGGAATACTCAGCGAACCTGTCTCTCACCACCCCTTCCATTTGTTCAAAGGTCATAAATTTAAAGAATTCCTATAAGCATAATACTTATTTCGATTCTCCTCCAAATTTATTAAAACACAAAAAGTCTATTTTTGCAATACTATTTCAAAATAGCACTTTTTAAGTCCCGAGGTAGTTTGGTTAGATGTTTATAGCCATTCTTTGTGATGAGAACCATATCTTCTATACGTACGCCTCCAAAACCCTTAAGATAAATCCCCGGCTCTACTGTCATCACGCACCCTGTCGGTACTATGTCTTTAGAATTTGGACTATAAAATGGCCATTCGTGGATGACAGTACCTACTCCGTGTCCGAGGCCATGTTTAAAATTGTCTGGGTACTTTTTCTTTAGAAAATTTCTCGCTGTGTTATCTATTACACTTGCTCTATTTTCACCTTTCATAATTTTACCTAGTGCAAGATCTTGTGCTTTTAATACATCCGAATAAATCCTTTTATGTTTTGAGCTCATGTCTTTTTCCTTTCCCCAGAAATATGTGCGAGTCATGTCTGAACAATAATGATTTATAGTGGTGCCAATATCAAACATGACAAAGTCACCCTTTTTTAATTTTGTTTTATTGGGTTCATGGTGAATATTTGCAGTGTTTTTACCAAAGGCAACTATCGGTGGAAAAGACAAAATGGGCGCGCTGTGTTTCGTAAAAGACTTTTTAATAAAAGCTTCTACTTCGAGCTCACTGACTCCATCTCTTAAAAAAGAAATTGCCTCTAGTAAAACTTTTTCACTTATTCTCTGTGCTTTTATAATACTTGCGAGTTCTTTTTTATTTTTTACAGCACGTACTTCGTGGACCAACTTATTTTCCATACTAGAATAGTTTTACTACATCGTGATATGTGACTATGAGCATAAGCAGTATGAGCACGATAAAACCCACCATGTTTGCAGTATTAGACACTTTTGGATTCAGTGGTGAGCCTTTTATTTTTTCTATAAGAAGGAAGAAAAGTCTGCCTCCGTCGAGCGCCGGAAATGGAATCAAGTTTATGATAGCTAGGTTTATAGAAATAAGAGCAGCAAAAGATAGTAGATATACAAAGCCGAATTGATATGCATCTCCTACGATACCTACCATTCCTACTGGACCAGTCACGGAATTAAAGCTACCATTGCCCATAATTCCATCATGAATCAGCGTATATAGGCCAAGAGCCGTGCTTTTAGTCACATGAATAGTGAGCTTCATTCCCTCATAAAAAGCTTGGTAGAGAGGCAATTTGACTGTCCCAATTTGATCCATAGAGACACCTATTACAGGCTTTTCGCTCATTTCTGTAGTAGGTATAATTTTTACATAATTTACATTTTCAGCTATGAATTCTTTGCCATTAGATACATAACCTATTTCAATTTCTTTATTTTTACTTTCTGCAACTAAATTGACTACAGTTTCCGGGCTATTACTAGAAGGAGAAAAATCTTTATTACTTATTGAAAATATTTTATCACCACTTTTTAGTCCAGCTATGAAAGCAGGAGAATCTGGAGCCACAGACACTATCACAGTATGTGCATCTTTTATTTCGTAGCTATGTTTTTCGTCATTCACAGAAGATGGCAACCCAGACATAAAACCAATAGATAAAAGTAGCCATGCCAGTAAAAAGTTTGAAAGTATTCCAGCAAACAATACCAAGGCTTGTTGCCAGTGTGGTTTGCTCACAAAGCTCCTACTCGCATCTGGACCATGAGTGTTTTCGTCGTTTGGATCTTCACCGAAAATTTTTACGAAACCACCTATAGGTAAAAGGTTGAAAGTATACTCTGTCTCCCATTTTTTAAAACCAAAAAGTTTTGGTGGAAAACCAAAACCAAATTCATCTACTCGGATACCAAATCTTTTTGCAGTAAAAAAATGTCCAAATTCATGAGCTAAGACTAAGACTAATAAAATTACTATAAAAATAAATATGCTCATAAATTTAACCCATTACTTCTGTCTGCTTCTTTTCGAAAGTAGCTTCCAGACTCGCGTTTATATCATTGATAATTTTTTGTAATTCTTCTTTTGCACTAAATTTTTCATCTTCAGTCATATTTGCATTTTCCATATCTTTTAAAACATTTTCTCTTTCTCTGCGTACAGTGATCCTAGATTCTTCTAATTTTTCTTTCAGGATTTTTACTAAATTTTGTCTAGAATCTGTGGTGAGTTGAGGGAATATTACTCGCATACCAGCATCATCTACAGCCACAGATAAACCTAGATTTGCCGAAGCGATAGCTTTCTCGATTCCTTTTATTTGAGTTTTATCCCAAGCAGTGATACGTAAAGTCTTTGGGTCTTCGATAGACACAGAAGCTACATTTTTTAGTGGCACAAAAGAGCCGTAAGATTCTACAGACACACTATCCAATACCATAGGTGAAGCACGGCCTACGTTTAGTTCACGGTATTCTTTGCTCAAGAATTCCTCAATCTTCTTTAATTCTGTTTTAAAATTTGAAAAATTATATTGCATGTTTGTATTATATCATGAAAATTTTAGTTTAAAATAGGTATTACCAAAGCTACTGATTCTATGAGTGTCTTTGGTGAGCTACCGGGCATACGCAATATTTCTCTTGTTTTAAAGATGTGTTCAAAAACTTTTACATCGATAGCCCCCTTTTTTATATTTTTATGCAGACTATATTCTAGAGAATTTAAAAATCTAAGTATTTTTGCTCTATTAGAATCTAAAACGACTACCTCCTCTTCATCTTCTGTATCTTTTTCTGAGAGCATTTCTTTTATAAAATCCAACCTATTCTTTAAAGGCATTTTGATAAATTTTTCTGCCTCGCCCATAGGGCTACGGCCGAGGGCATCTTTTACTTCAAGCGTTACATCTGGCTTTGCAGAAATAAAATAAAATCTAGACAATAATGTCTTTAAAATATTACTGGTATCTGGCGTGATAACAAAAAAGTATGTATTTTCTATCGGCTCTTCGAATAGCTTTAGTAGACTATTTTGTGCTTCCAGTAAAAAATTGTTTGCAAAAATAATGAATATTTTTTTTGAAGAAGAGTACCCTTTTTGATTTCCGTAGATTTTTAGATTACGAGCATCCTCTATTTTAAATGAATCTGTGTAGATTTGGACTAAGTCTGGATTATTTTCAATTTTAATTTTTAGACTTTTTATAAAATCAAAAATTATAGGTAGAGCTTCGTCTTTACCACTTTCGATTAGATATGCATGATGTAAATTATCCTTATCTAAATGCTCTTTTATACTCATTATTTTTTACTCAAAACTGCTTTTTTATATACATCTAAATGCTCCAAAGCTATACCTGTACCTTTCACCACACAGAAAAGAGGGTCTTCAGCTAGTGTCGCCTTTACTCCAGTCTTGAGATAGATAAGATCTGTGAAATTTCTAAGCAATGAAGAACCACCTGTCATAATAATCCCGTGGTCTATAATGTCCGAAGCGAGCTCGGGCGGAGTCTCTTGTAAGACATCTTTGATAGCTTTTACTATTTGTTTCAATTCTCCGTCTATAGCTTTTACAATTTCATTTGTAGAGACTTGAGCACTTCTAGGTAGACCTTGAATATAATCTCTACCTTTTATAGTGACTTGCAGTTCTTCTTCTAGTGGTACAGCTGCTCCGATTTTAATTTTCACTTCTTCAGCAGTCTTGTCTCCAATGGCAAGATTGAATGTTTTCTTTATATAGTCAGCGATTGCGACATCGATTTTGTTTCCAGCACATTTTACTGAAGTAGACGCCACTATCCCTCCGAGAGAAATCACAGCTACGTCTGTAGTACCACCACCGATATCTACTATCATGTAACCTCTAGATTCGTATATAGGAATTCCCGCACCAATTGCAGCTAAAATAGGCTCTTTGACTACGTATGCATTCCTTGCTCCAGCTCGTATCGCAGCTTCTACCACAGCTCTTCTTTCAGTAGAAGTTACTCCCGCTGGCACTGACACCATGACGTCTGGCTTAAAAAAGTTCCACCGTCCCATTGCTTTATTTATAAAATAATAAAGCATGGCTTCGGTGACTCTGTAGTCTGCTATAACTCCGTCTTTCATCGGCCTATATGTGATTATAGATTCAGGTGTCTTACCTATCATGTCTTTTGCACCAAAACCAATTGCTAGAATTTTATTGTCTTGTTCTGATACAGCTACCACAGAAGGCTCGTTTAAGACTATTCCTTTTCCGGGTAAAAATACAAGCGTATTTGCTGTGCCCAAGTCTATTCCTAGTTTCTTTGAAAAAAAGTCCATAAAAGAAATATAGCATAAATATGCTAGAATAAAAACATGAAAATCGTGAATGTAATACCATTAAAAAAGACCCCCTTGAAAACGGATCTTACGTATTTCACCACAAAAAATATTGACAACGGGAGTACTGTAATGATCAATCTTCGTAATAAAAAGACCCTAGGGTTGGTAGTCTCAGTAGAAGAAGTATCAGACACAAAAATCAATATCAAGGGAATGGATTTTAACTTGAAAAAAATCTTGGAAGTAAAAGACAAGTCAGTGTTTCTGAGAGAATACATAGACTCTGCTGTGTTGACGAGTAAATATTTTGCTTCAAGTAAAAGTACTGCAATAACGTCATTAATACCGGCTTTATTTAGAGAGCAGTATGATAAAATCGCTAAAATTGCCCCGACCGAAGGTCGCGGGTCCTCGACACAAAGTGTCTGGAAAAAAGAAGTAAGAACTGAAAAATTACTCCTTCAAGAGTCATTGGAGAATCGTATATCTATATACAAGACTCTTATACGTGAGAATTTTGCTTCAAAAAAATCTATTTTTATAGTCTTACCGACCGAAAATGATATTGAAGATTTCAAAAATGATTTATGTAAGGGTATAGAGCAATTTACTTATACTATACACGGGGGCATATCTACTAAGAAAATTCTTGAAAAGTTTAACGACATAGTAAGTAATGAGCATCCTATATTAATCTTGGGAACTTCACCATTTCTATCTATACCACGCAGAGATATAGGTCTTATTATACTTGAACATGAGAGCTCACCTAGCTATAAAATGATAGCAAAGCCCCACTTTGACCTGCGTGTATTTGTGGAAATCTTTGCATCAAAAATCAATGCCAGATTTATCTTGAGCGACAATCTTCTTCGTTTTGACACAATTGCTAGAAAAGAAATCGATAGATTGGTGCCGATGTACCCACTTTCTTTTAGGTTGAACTTTAATAAAGATATTATTATAGAAAATCCTAGACCAAAGAAAGATAACGATACAGGGCAAAAAGCCACAAAAGCTATCCCTTTTAAAATTCTCTCTCGAAATTCAATAAAGGAAATTGAAAATTCTCTAGTTAATAATGAAAATGTGTTTGTTTTTACACTAAGAAAAGGATTGGCTACACAGACCATATGTGTAGACTGCGGAGAGATGGTAAGTTGTACAAAATGCTCTGCTCCTTTGGTCTTATACAATTACAAAAAAGGAAAAGAGCGAGTATTCGTATGCAATAAATGTGGTGATGAAAAAGAAGGTTTATCTACATGCACACACTGCAAAAGCTGGAATTTAAAACCACTCGGCATAGGTACTGATACAGTTTGTGATGAATTGAAAAAGATATTTCCAAAAAATAAAATTATAAAGTTTGATAAAGATTCAGTAAAAAACAAAAAAGAGGCAAGTAAAATAATTGAAGAATTTGAAAGTTCTACAGGTGTAATTTTAGTAGGAACTGAAATGACTCTATTTTATTTAAAAAACAAAGTGTCACTATCTATCGTCTCTTCACTCGATTCATTTTGGAGTATACCTAATTTCAGGATGAGTGAGAAAATTTGTCAACTAATTATATCTATAATATCAAAAACAAAAGACAAGTTTATAATCCAAACCAAAAATGAAAAAGACGAAGCCTTGGCTGCTATATATTCTCGCAACCTAATTCACTTTATCAGGAAAGAGCTAGAAGATAGAAAAGAGCTATCTTACCCTCCATATAAACGTTTTATTAAAATTAAACATATAGGTAATAAACTTGAAACTATAAAGGTAAAACAAGTGATAGGAGAAATTTTCAGTGATTACAACCCACTTATTTTTAGTGGATTTTCATCACAAATAAAGAGTAAATATGTGACAAATATACTTATAAAAGTTGATATAAAAGATTGGTCTATAGATGGCGTAGACCAGAATTTACTTTCTAAACTCTTATCACTTCCTCTTTCTTTTGATATATACGTAGACCCAGAAGACCTACTATAATTTTATGAAACCAATACAGTAAATTCTCCTTTTTGTTTTACGGGATTTTTTTCTAAGTATTCTAGAATTTCTTTTGCTGTACCTGTTTTTATTTCTTCATAAATTTTAGTAAGTTCGCGAGCAATACAGACTTTTTTTGTCGGTGCAAACTTATTTAATGACTCTAAAGTTTTTAAAATCCTGTGAGGGGATTCATAAAAAGCCATAGTTCTTTTTGCTTCAGCTATTTCTTTAAACAGGGTTTCTCTCCCCTTTTTGTGTGGTAAAAATCCAAGAAAGGTAAACTCGTGTGTAGGCAAACCAGAGGCTGAAAGTGCGGTAATTACAGCTGAGGCTCCAGGGATAGGTATTACTTGCACAATATCACCAAGCTCTTCTTTTATTTTTGATACAAGCATAGCCCCAGGGTCTGATATTCCAGGAGTACCAGCATCTGATACCAACGCAAGATCTTTTCCCTCTTTTAATAATTCAAAAATTTTATCAGTTTTAGAAAGCTTACTTTGAGCATGGTAGCTCATAGTGGGCTTTTTTATTTCATATTTATTTAAAAGATTTTTAGTGACTCGTGTATCTTCGCATAAAATCATATCGACATTTTTCAATGTCTCAATAGCTCGGAGTGTGATATCTCCGAGATTCCCAATAGGCGTAGCCACTACGTAAAACTTACTCATATACCTTCTTTGACCGTTTAAAGATTAATTCACCAGATAGACGTCTAGATAGCGCCTCTCGCTCTTTTTCGTCAAGTATTTTATACAATTTACTGTTTACTAACTCTAGTGATTTCTTAAACTTTTCATCTTTATTTATACGTGGCCACATTTCATTTGGATTGAGAAATGTCTTGCAAAATACTTCCACTTCTTTTAGGGTATATTTTTCTTGATCCTCTAATTCTTGGAATATCTTACTTATAAATTCCTCACTTCTATAGAAATCTTTTATAGATATGTTTAACATATTATATCTGAAATCTCCTAGCAATCTGACTCTCATCAATTTATTTTCGTCAGTTTCATTTTTCTTCACTTCACTTTTTACCATTTGGTTTTCTTTGGCAATTAATGCATTCTCGGGATTAGGCGGTATTTTAGGAAGTGCTCCACTGGATTCTAGTTGACCTCTAGTTAGTCGTTTTTTAGGCCTATTTGTATTCCATTCTTCACTTGGAAAGTTATCCATAGCTATATTATATACTATCTTCTATATTTTCTAGTGCGCCATTTATCAGCGATTTTTACTCGAGTGAGAGAGCGTTCGAGTTCGGCTTCAAAATGTTCAAAGTCGACATGCTCTTTATTCTCCATTTCTTTCTGCATTTTAATAGCGCGTTCTTTTGCTTCAGCTACTTTATCATCTGTTATTTCTGCTACGTGCTCAGCAAAGTCAGCCAATACAGCTACCTCGGTGATGCCATCTTTGTTTTCTTTTATTTCTACGAAACCACCGACGACTGCCATAGGTATGCATTCTGTATTTACACAACCTACTACATCACCAGAAGCAAGACCTGAAATAAGTGGAATATGAGAAGGCAAGACAGTGATTTCTCCTTCTGTGGTAGGAATACTGACCTGGTCTACCATTTCTTCAAGAACCAGTTTCTCAGGTGTTATTATTTTTAAATTTAATTGTTTTGCCATAATTATAATGCGCCTTTCATGTAGAAATCACTCTCTGGTCTATCATCGTGTTTACCTTCTAGGATTTCCTTGAAAGAACGAATGGTCTCAGCAAGTGGTACATATTGTCCTTTTGTTCCAGTGAATATTTCAGCAACGAAAAATGGTTGTGAAAGGAATTTTTGGATCTTACGAGCGCGAGATACCAATTCTTTATCTGCAGCAGACAATTCTTCCATTCCAAGAATAGCGATGATATCTTGTAAATCTTTATATCTTTGTAGTACACGTTGTACTTCACGAGATACATTGTAGTGTTCCTCTCCGACAATATTTGGATCAAGAATTGTAGAGTTTGAATCTAGAGGGTCAACTGCAGGATAAATACCCATTTCAGAAAGTGAACGATTTAGCACCACAGTAGAGTCCAAGTGGGCAAATGTATTTGCTGGAGCTGGGTCAGTAAGGTCGTCAGCTGGCACGTACACAGCCTGAACTGAAGTCACAGAACCTTTGTCTGTAGAAGTAATACGTTCTTGCATCATACCCATTTCTGTAGAAAGTGTAGGCTGGTAACCCACAGCAGAAGGAATACGGCCGAGCAAAGCAGACACTTCAGAACCAGCTTGAGTAAATCTAAAGATGTTGTCTATAAACAAAAGCACGTCTTTACCTTCAGCATCTCTGAAGTGTTCAGCCATAGTAAGCGCAGATAATGCTACGCGAAGACGCGCACCTGGTGGTTCATTCATTTGTCCGAACACCATGGCAACTTTTGGTAAAACTCCAGAATCTTTCATTTCACCATAAAGATCATTTCCTTCACGAGTTCTTTCTCCTACTCCAGCAAAAACTGAATATCCTCCGTGGTTTGAAGCAATGTTGTGAATAAGTTCTTGAATCACCACAGTCTTTCCTACTCCAGCTCCACCGAACAATCCCACCTTACCTCCTTTTAGAACAGGACAGATTAAGTCTATGACTTTGATACCTGTCTCTAATATCTCAACTTTTGTAGCTTGTTTTATGTACTCTGGCGCTTGTCTGTGTATAGGAAGCTTTTCTTTTGTTGCTACAGGTTTGCCGTCATCAATAGCCTCTCCAAGTACATTGAAAATTCTTCCGAGAGTATCAGAGCCAACAGGTACAGATATTGGAGCACCAGTACTCACGACTTTCATTCCGCGAGCAAGACCATCAGTAGTGTCCATGGCGACAGTACGAACTATACCACCACCTAAATGTTGCTCTACTTCTAGAACTATTTTTTTATCTCCATCATCTCTAGAGACTTCTAGTGCTGTGTAAATTTCTGGTAAATTTTCACCGAAATCTACGTCTACTACTGGACCGATAATCTTTTTTATTGTACCTGTTGTTTGCATAATTTTATAATTTACTATTAATGTTTAATTTATAATTTAATTCCTTGGGGTTTTTAGCTTACACTTGCCATACCGGCACTAATCTCTGAAATTTCTCTGGTTATGTTTGCCTGTCTGGCTTTGTTAAATGCTAAGGTCAAGTCATCTATCATCTCACTGGAAGCATCAGAAGCATTTTTCATAGCTAGCATTCTAGCAGATTGCTCTGAAGCACTCGACTCAAGAAACATTTGATATATCTGCATTCTTGTAATCTTATTTGCAAGTGATTCTAATAAAATATCAAAATCTCCCTCAAATAAATAATCAACACGAGGTTCATCTTTTACTTGAGGAGAACTTTCAATCAAATCTTTTATTTCTTTTTTTGAAATAGGTAACAATTGTTTTACTTCAGGGTTTTGGACTAAAGCAGAAGTGAAGTAAGTATAAGAAATGAAAACTTTCTTATATGTTTTTCCTTTAAAACCTTCTCCTGCAAAATCTGAAATTGGAATAATATCAGATAAATGTAAATTTACATCTGGTATATCCAAAAATACACCGGTGATATTTTGATTTATACGTCGCATGGCTACATCACCTTTTTTCCCTACTGTTACTATGTCAATTTTACTATCGTCACCCAATTCTTTTATTTTTTGAATTGTCTTTTTTATAACTTGAGAATTATATCCACCACACAAGCCTCTGTTTGATGTTATTAATATCAGTAAAATATTTCCCTCTTCTTGGTCATTGAAAAATGGGTGATTAGATTCATCTAAATTTTCTGATATGGACTTTAAGAGTTCATGAGAATAGTCAGCATATAGACGAGAAGCCAAAGTAGCAGAAACTGCGCGCTTCATCTTTGAAGCAGCCACTAGCTCCATAGCCTTGGTTATCTTTTTTGTGTTTTTAACACTGATTATTCTTCTTTTAATTTCTTTTGTCCCTGCCATAAATTAAATTTTAATTTACAAAACCAGCTTTATAGTCTTCGATGGCTTTCTTTAATTCAGCTTCACCCTTGTCTGTCCACATCTTTGTATCTTTTACTTCTTTAAAGAAAGATTTTGCATTGTTTTCTGCGTAATCTATAAGACCTGATTCGAAAGCTTTAATTTTGTCTAAAGCTACATCATCTAGGTATCCTTTTGAAAGTGCGTACATGATTACTATTTGATTTTCAACTTTCATTGGAGAATATTGAGATTGTTTCAATACTTCTACCGCTCTCTTTCCTCTCTCGAGTTGATTTAAAGTAGCCTCATCAAGATCAGAACCGAATTGAGCGAAAGCCTCGAGCTCACGGAATTGTGCCAAATCTAGCTTTAGAGTACCAGCTACTTTCTTCATAGCTTTTATTTGAGCAGCAGAACCTACACGAGACACTGAGAATCCGACGTTTACTGCAGGGCGAATACCTTTGTAGAATAAATCTGTTTCAAGGAAAATTTGTCCATCAGTAATAGAAATAACGTTTGTAGGAATATATGCTGAGATATCTCCTGCTTGAGTCTCAATGATTGGAAAAGCTGTGATACTTCCACCACCATATTTTTCATTTCTCCTGCAAGCACGCTCAAGTAGACGAGAGTGGAGATAGAAAACATCTCCTGGGTAAGCTTCACGTCCTGGAGGTCGGCGAAGAAGTAGGGAAATTTCACGGTACGCTACTGCGTGTTTTGAAAGATCATCGTAGATTATCAAAACATCCTTACCTTGATCCATAAAATATTCTGCAATCGATACACCTGTGTATGGTGCAATGTATGAAAGTGATGCTGATTCTGATGCACCAGCAGATACGATAACTGTATAATCCATAGCACCACCTTCTTCAAGGCGAGCTTGAATTTTTCGAAGTTTAGAATCTTTTTGACCAATAGATACATAAACACATATCATGTTTTGACCTTTTTGATTTAAAATTGCATCGATAGCAATCGCAGTTTTACCTGTCTGACGATCACCGATGATTAGTTCACGTTGTCCACGACCTACAGGAATAATAGAATCTATGACTTTTATTCCAGTAGCTACTGGCTCAGTGACAGATAATCTAGTCACGACTCCAGGAGCGACTTTTTCTATAGGATAAGTTTTATCACTTTTAAATGCACCCTTACCATCCATAGGCACACCAATAGCATTTACTACTCGTCCTAAAATGCTGTCTCCTACTGGTATTTCCAAGATTCTGCCAGTAGCTTTTACTTCGTCCCCTTCTTTAATTTTAGAAAAATCACCGAGGATTATGACACCGACTGCATCTTCTTCAAGATTGAGCGCCACACCGACTTCTCCATTCGGAAAAGTAACCATTTCAGATGATTTTACAAGTGAAAGTCCTGAGACTTTTGCAATGCCATCAAAAACTTCGATAACATGACCGACTTTTTCAACCTTTGCTTCAACCAAAAAATCTTCTATCTCTTTTCTTAAATTTTCTACGATGTGATTATTGCTCATACCTTATTAAATGTTGTTGTAATTTTTTAATCTTATTTTTAATCGTCAAATCTATAACTTCATCATCAACCTCTAATTTTACTCCTCCTATCAAACTCTCATCAATAATTTCATTCAACACAATCTCTCTCGAATCATAGCGCTTGGTAAGCATTTTTATTAAATCTTGTTTTGTTTCATGACTTAATTTTTCTGCTGTTTTTACCAAAACCTCTTTGACCCCCTCATGCTGATTTTTTATTTTATTTAGTTTGAGTAAGATATCTTCTTTTTTAGATAACAACCTGCGTCTATCTAAAAATTTTACGACATTTTTTAGATAAACCTTTAAATCATTATCTTTTTTGTTTAGATAAGTAAGATATATGGCTTTTGCTATGTCATTGTTTGATATAGTTGCCATTATATATTATAGATTATTCAATTCTTTGACGACCTTTTCGTTGTACGCACTATCTACCTTACTACCGATTATTTTCTCTGTAGCAGAAATGACCAATTGAGCTACTTCACTTTTTGCATCATTGACCATCTTTATTTTTTCGGCTTCTAGAGTTTTCTTGCCATTCTCTATCATTGTACTGACTTCATTTCTAGCATCTGCGATCATACTTTCCTTTTTCGCCAAAGCTTCTTTTTTGCCTTCCTCGAATATTTTTTGAGCCTCAATACGAGCTTCTGCTAATTTAGCATCATATTCTTTTTGAGTTTGACCCAAAACAATAGCATTGGATTTTGCATCATCTATACCTTTTGAAATTTTTTCTGACCTCTCAGCCATTAATTTTGAAAGAGGTTTTAAAGCGTAAAAGTATAATACTAGAAAAACAATACCAAAGTTTACAACTTGAGCAATGATTATTTTCCAGTCTATATGAAATGTTGCAATTATTGATTCCATTCTGTTCTAATTAGTACTAAATTGAGAATGCTACTACTAGCGCATAAATAGCGATAGCTTCAGCGAATGCAGCTGATAGAAGCATCGGTACTAAAATTTTACCTGCAGCTTCTGGGTTTCTTCCTATAGCTTCCATAGCCTTTGAACCTATCATTCCGATAGCAAGACCTGGTGCTATAGAACCTAATCCGATAGCAAGTGCTTTAGCGATTGGTATTAAAACGTTTGTTGTTTCTTCCATAATTTTTTTCCCTTTATACGGGACGATTAAATAATAATTAATAATGTCGACTAAAAACTTATAATTTATGCATGAGCCACCTGTCCTTCTTTGTGCTCGGATTCATGTTCGTCGTGATCGGTCGCAGAAATTGTGAAATATACGACTAATAAAATTGAAAATATCAGAGCCTGAATTACTCCTACTAAAATCTCCAGAAAAAGAAATGGTATAGGAACTATATATGCGACCAGAGCTGCCATTGATGCTAACAATACTTCTCCAGCAAAAACATTACCGAAAAGTCGGAAAGACAACGAAGCTACTTTTGCAAATTCACTGATAATTTCAATTATCCCAACAAAGAACGTGATAGGTGCTACTATGATTACTGTTGGTTCTTTACGGATTTTTGTAAAAATACCGCCCAACACCTTTACATTAACATATTTGTTAAAAGTTTTCCATAAACCGACAGAGAAGATGCCAAAAACGTTTGCACTAATTACAGCCATGACTGCTAGTGCTATTGTGGTATTTAAATCAGCAGTACCACCTCTAAAAATAGGCACAAAAGCTAAGCCGTGTTCGCCTTCTTCTATCAAACCGAATCCACCCCAAGGTAGCAACCCAAGCCAGTTGTTTATAAGAATAAATAGAAACACAGAAGAAGCTATGGGAAAAACTTTTTCCGAAAGCTTTCTATTGTTTGTGACTTGATCGCATAGATCGAGGCCACCCTCTACGATCATTTCAAAAATGGTCTGAAGTTTGCCTGGAACTTCGCGTAATGCATAACGAAGAAGAATAGAGAGTACGACAATAATGATGACAGCAATCCAAGAGGTAATTAGAGAATTGGTAATAGTAAAATTTTCAAAATGAAAAATTGGCTCTGCAAATAATGTAATTTCGTGTGATATTTTTTCCATAAATTATTTTTTAGTCTTGTCTTCTATTTCTTTTATCTTTTTTATATATTTTTTTACGACACGCACCATACCAATACATGTAAACAAAAAAGCTATACCAGTAGATATTAAAAATAGTGTCGGTTTTGTATGATAATGATTATCTAAACTCTTGCCTACTATTAGAGCTATTACAATAGGAGCTACTATCCACATGGATACTTCACTAAAGAGCTCAATCCCTGGTTTCCACCAAGGCTCACCATTTAAAGGTTTTTTGTCATTAATCATAAAAAGAAAAGGCGAAACGCCTTTCTCCTATAATAATATAAAGAGGCACTAGATGCAAATATAAGAAAGTCTACTTCTTTTTCAAGACTAAGAGCCTATTATCCTCAAAATCAGGAGCGACTTTATCTGCCCTCTCTTTTAAAATTTTTTCAGCAATAGTAACATTGTCGTTGATCTTATCTATGGGGTATATGTAAGCTTTTCCTCCACTCTTTAAAGTCCTAATTATTTCATCGATCACTCTTTCAAACTCTTCATAGAAAAAATTTTCAACCATTTCTCTGTCATCTTCTACATTTTCATACCTAGGAAGATAGCAAGGCACAGAATATAATGCAAACTCAGAATCAAAAGAATTATCAGCAAAAGGCATCTCTTGAGCCCTGGCACCCACATCACCTTGTTTGTGTAAAATTTGCTCAGCATATTTTGCGTTTTTACCTTTCTTAAATTCTGGGTTTAGAGAAAAAACTTTTACGCCAAGAGCTAAAACTCTATCATGAAAGTCTCCTCTACCTGAACCTATGTCTAGTATTGTCTTACCTTTCATTTCTGAAAATTTTACACCGAACAATACCTCGTATTCTTCCAATGAACGTTCCGTAATCACAGGCTTATCTTCTCGCAATTTCCTTCTGGTGGTTTTTAACTCCTCATTATTTGTGTTGTCAAAAT
>CAYYJU010000003.1:24601-25139 GCA_964472335.1 uncultured Candidatus Saccharibacteria bacterium
TCGACCTCTGTCTTATCAGGACAGCGTTCTACCACTGAACTACACGCTCATATTAAATTGGGACTCGGGTACATTACCAACAACTACACGCTCATTAAGCAAAACTATAACAAAAATTTAGTAGAAACGCAAAAAGCACCCGAAGGTGCCTTTTGTTTCAAAAACTAATTTTATTAGTATTCTCTGCGTCCTCCGCCGTTACCGTATCCGCCATTTCCACCTGTTCGTGGTGGGCGAGCTTCCATAGGTCGAGCTTCGTTGACAGTAAGCTTGCGTCCTTCGAAATCTTTATCGTTAAACATCTCGATAGCTTTTGTAGCTTCATCTTGAGATGACATTTCAACGAATCCGAAACCTTTTGAACGACCAGACATCTTGTCCATGATAATCACAGCAGAAACAACGTTTCCAGCTTGTGCGAAGTACTCTTTAAGAGCAGCTTCTTGTGTGCTGTAAGGTAAACCCCCTACATATAGCTTTGTAGCCATTTGTTTACTTCGCCGGTTTTTAAAAACTCCGGCAAAAACTAATTATAATG
>CAYYJU010000004.1:0-11036 GCA_964472335.1 uncultured Candidatus Saccharibacteria bacterium
TGCATTTTGCATGCTTTATTAGAGCATCTCTCTGGAATGGTTTTTGTACCTTCCATCATCAGACTGCCACAATCTTTGCATATATTTCCTGTTGGTTTTGCTTTGATAGCAAATTTACATTTTGGGTAATTTGAACAAGAATAAAAAATTCCAAATCTTCCACGGCGTTCAGATATGTCACCAGTCTTACAATCTGGACACATTACTCCAGTTCTTTTTTTAGCTTCATCTGCTTCATCACTTTTTACAAATTTACATTTTGGATATCGAGAGCAAGAAATAAATGTGCCTGTGCCATCTCGGCGTTCTCGTACTATGAGTTTTCCTCCGCCGGATTTGCCCTTTTTCTCTCCACACTCTGGACACATCTCTCCAGTCTCTACTGGACCTTTGAGCTCTGTACCATCTAGCATCAGTGCTCCATCACAATCAGGATATTTTGAACAAGAGTAAAATTTTCCAGCTCGAGATAATTTTACTATCATAGAGCTACCACATTTTGGACATTTTATATTTTCTGGTGCTTCACCCAGATTCGTAGCTTTCTCTAGTTTGTCTTTTGCTTTCACATCTTTCAAAAATGGACCATAAAAATCTGTAAGAGTTTTTTTGTACTCTCTTTCGCCACGAGAAATTTCATCCAATTCATCTTCCATCTCTGCTGTAAAAACATCTGAAATATATTTCATAAAATGTTTCTCCAAGAAATCAGACACAACTTCACCGGTGTCAGTAGGGAATAAGGTCTTACCTTCTTTTTTTACATAACCTCTGTCTTCTATAGTCCTCATGATAGATGCATAAGTAGAAGGTCTTCCGATACCTCTACTCTCGAGCTCTTTGATGAGTCCTGCTTCACTGTATCTACCTAGTGGCTCAGTAAACTTTTCTTCATTTATTAAATTAAGTAGTTTCAATTTTTCACCCACTTTTACTATGGGCAACTCTACATCTTCACCTCGTGCTCCACTGTCTACCTTGAGCCATCCAGGGAAAAGTAACCGTGAACCATTTGCTCCAAATTCAGGTAAGTCTTTTTCTTCTTCAATTTTTGCAGTGATTTTTGTCTTGAGCAATTTTGCATCTGTCATTTGTGAAGACACTGCACGCTCCCAGATGAGCCTGTATAATTTCTGTTGCTCATCAGTACCAGCCATCATGCTCTCTATATGAGTCGGGCGAATAGCTTCGTGGGCTTCCTGTGCATTTTTAGATTTTGTTTTATATATTCTTTCTTGTGCAAATTCTTCTCCATATTGTTTTTTTACAAAAGAAATTATTTGACCTTGAGCAACTGTAGATAAATTTGTACTATCTGTACGCATATATGTTATATGTCCAGCTTCATATAGCTTTTGTGCAAGTTGCATTGTACGAGAAGGAGAGTAGCCAAGACGAGAGCTCGCTGTCTGTTGCAAGGTAGAAGTAGTAAAAGGTGCACGAGGTACACGCTTTTGTTCTGTTTCTTTTAAATTACTTACTACCCAAGTACCTTCTTTACCGGCTTTCATTATCTTGTCTACCAATTTTTCATCTCGTGGTTCTTCAGAACATTCCAAGATTAATTTATCATCTTTCTCAGTCTCAAAAAGACCTTTTATTTTCCAAAATTTTTCTGGAACAAAGGCTCTTATTTCTCTTTCGCGCTCCATGATGATACGAAGTGCAGGTGATTGGACTCTTCCTGCTGAAAGTCCATAGCGTACTTTTTTCCAAATCAGTCCAGATAAGTCATAACCCACCAATCTATCTAATACCCTGCGAGCTTCTTGGGCTTGTCTAAGATTTGTATCAATTTTTCTAGGGTGTTTTAAGGCTTCATTTACTGCATCTTTAGTAATTTCATAAAAAGCTACTCTCTCTATAGGAGCTTTTACTTTTTTATCTTGCTTTAAGAGTTCTTCTATGTGCCAAGCTATCGCTTCTCCTTCACGGTCAGGGTCGGTAGCAAGCATTATTTCTGTCGCTTTTTTTGCAAGAGATTGTAGCTCGTGCACGACTTTTTCTTTTCCTTTTGAAATTTCATAATGAGGAATAAAACCACCCTCTATGTCGATAGCTTTTTTATTTGATTTTGGTAAATCACGAATGTGCCCCACAGATGCGCGCACAGTAAAAGCCCCCTCGAGATATTTCTCGATAGTCTTCGCTTTACTTGGTGATTCTACAATTAATAATTTCATATAAAGACAAGTATTACACAAAAGAAAACTCTTTTGCAAATTTTAGTAAAGTTTTTTTAAAAAAAATTACGCTAAACGAATCTCTCCCAGCTCCTCTTTTATTAATTCTTTTATTTCCATTACAGAGAGGAGAGCATTTGCTTCACCTGTAGGCATTTTCATTTTTCTTATTAATTCATCTCGCTCCATCGGCTCTACAAGTAATTTCAAAACCATCTTTTCTTCTGGCCTAGCATTATCAAAAAGGCTTTGTTGTTTATCTATTTTACTTTCTTCATCTATTTTAAAACCCAATGCTTCCAATATATCTTCGCTCGAAGTTATTGGTGTCGCTCCGAGGCGTATCAATTTATTTGTGCCTTTTGAGAAAATAGAATTTATTGGACCAGGTACTGCGAGTACTTCTTTGTTGTAATCTAGAGCCATTCGCGCGGTTATAAGGGTGCCAGATTTTTCTTGTGCTTCTATTATCAGTGCTGCTTTAGAAATACCAGCCACCAATCTATTTCTCATTGGGAAAAAATAATATTGGGCTTTCATATTTGGTTCGAACTCAGAAATAATACATCCACCATTGTCTATTATTTTTTCTGCCAATTTTAGACTTGTCGGCGGGAAAAAAGCTTCCTTAGAAATACCAGACCCTGGAAAAGCTACGGCTTTGAGTCCCGCGTGTAATGCAGATTCATGAGATAAATAATCTATACCGACAGCCAACCCAGACACTATGGCAATCGGATAGCCTTTTAGTCCTTCGATTAATTTTTTTACAATATCTTTCCCATATGTAGTAGCTTTTCTCGAACCTACGACAGCTAAATAAATCGTACCTTCGGGTGGAAGATTCCCCGCTATGTATAATTTCTTTGGAGGTTGAGGAATTTCCAAAAGGGAATCAGGAATCGCATCTCCTTCTAAAGTTTTTAATTCAAAACTCATATATTTTATTTATTTTGTAATTATACCAAAAATATTATACAATATAAATTATGTTAGATATTAAATTTATACGCGAAAATAAGGACATAGTGCAAGCGGGAGCCAAAAAAAAGCACATTGATGTCGATATTGAAAAGCTAATAACTGTAGATGATGAACGCCTAAAAGAGCTAAAAGAGGTGGAGGATCTTCGTGCGGAAGTAAATAAAGTCTCAAATAATATCGCTCGTGATCAAGACCCAGCTCTAAAAGCTCAGTTGATAAAAGAAATGACTTTGGTAAAAGAAGATATAAAAACCAAAGAAGAAAAACTCAAAAAAATTACAGAAGAGTGGCAAACTCTCATGCTACATGTACCAAATGTCCCTGATATGACTGTACCAGATGGTGTGACAGATGAAGACAACCAAGAGGTAAAAGCTTGGGGAGAAAAAACAAACTTTAGTTTTGAACCAAAAGACCATATAGAAATAATGAATAGACTCAAAATGGTAGATTTCGAAAGAGGTACAAAGATCCACGGTTTTCGAGGATACTTTCTGACAAATGATGGTGCTAGACTTTCTTTTGCTATTTGGAATTATGCTTTAGACTTTTTCTCTAGTAGAGGATTTTCTCCTGTTATACCTCCTGTAATTGTAAAAAAACAAAATCTATATGGCACAGGACACCTGCCAGGAGATGTAGAAGATTATTATATGACTCAAGATGGTGATGCTCTCGCTGGTACAGCAGAAATTCCACTGACAGGTATGTATTCTGGAGAAGTTTTAGATAAAAAAGTTTTCCCTATAAAACATCTTGGATTTTCTCCTTGCTTTAGACGCGAGGCGGGTAGCCATGGAAAAGATGTAAAAGGTTTAATACGTGTACATGAATTTTATAAAATGGAACAAGTCATACTGTGTGAGGCAAACCATGAGACTTCAGTAAAATTCCACGAAGAAATAAATAGAAATACCGAAGAATTCATAGAGTCTTTGGGTATCCCATATCACACCGTCATAAACTGCGGAGGTGATTTGGGTATGGGTCAGGTAAAAAAATATGACATAGAGCTCTGGGTGCCAAAAGAAAATAAATATAGAGAAATTTCTTCTGCATCATACTTTCATGATTTCCAATGCAGACGTTTTGGTATCAGATATAAAGATGAAGAAGGTAAGATGCACTATGCGCACTCACTCAATTCTACTGCAATTCCTACTCCTAGGATCTTAGTCTCTATGATAGAAAATTTTCAACAAGCTGATGGATCTGTAAAAATCCCAGAAGTCCTACAAAAATACATGGGAGGTAAGGAATTTATAAAATAAAAAATCATTTTAATGCAAAAGCGAAATGTCGTAAATTCTCCACGCCTTCTCGAATTAAAAAACACTAGGAGGAAAATTTTTATCCGAAAAGTGGTTATAATTGTCTTAGGGTTTTTACTTATACTCGGCTCTCTGGTTTTTATCTCTCGCATAAAACAATTGAATATTACTAGCGTAGAGACGACAGGAAATAAAGTAATAGACAGTGAGGCAATAACGGAATTTATAAATACTGAAATAAAAGGAAAATACTTATGGCTATTCCCAAAAACAAATATTCTCTTATATCCCAAAAATAAACTACAAGTAAATTTGGGAGAAAAATTTAAAAGGCTCACCGATATAAATTTATCAATGGGAAAAGATAAGAAATTAATCGTATCAGTAAATGAAAGAGAGCCAGAGTATACATGGTGTGGAGTGGTGCCACCTCAAAATGACAACAAAGAGATATGTTACTTTTTAGATAAAGAAGGATATATCTTTGATGAGGCTCCATATTTTTCTGGAGAAGTTTACTTTAAATTTTATGGCACAACCGGAAAAGAAAACCCAGCAGGAGTATATCTAGCAAAAGGTTATTTCGATAAATTAATCACATTTAAAAATACACTTACAAATATAAACTTAAAACCCGTCATACTATATATAGAAGATGGTGAAGATTTGAAAATTTATTTATCTCGCTCTGGGGCAAATATCCTCGGGCCTGAAATAAGAGTAAAAAAAGATGCTGATTTTCAAAAAATGGCAGAAAATTTAAAAGCTGCCTTGGACACTGAGCCTTTACTTTCAAAATTCAAAAAAGAATATTCAAGTCTAGAGTACATTGATTTGCGTTTCGGAAATAAGGTATATTACAAGTTCAAGTGAGTAATTTTTGGACAAAATTAAATAAACCTTTTTTCTGCCTTGCTCCTATGTCTGATGTCACAGATATAGCTTTTCGTCATCTCATAGCAAAATACAGTAAAAACAGAGAAAACAAGGACAAAATAGTCTTTTGGACAGAATTCGTGGCGGCAGATGGACTGGCAAACAAACTTGCTAAAAAGAAGCTCAGTCATTTATTAGTTTTTTCAAATAGCGAGAGGCCAATAGTGGCTCAAGTCTTTGGTGCCAATGAAGAGAATATGAAGAAGGCTTGCCAGTATGTAGCTAGTCTCGGATTTGATGGCATAGATATAAATATGGGCTGTCCTGATAAATCAGTAGTGGCCCAGGGCGCTGGATCAGGCTTGATAAAAACTCCAGCCCTCGCTAGAAAAATAATTAGAGCTGCTCACGAAGGCATAAAATCTGCTGGTGTAAATATACCAGTCTCAGTAAAGACTAGAATTGGTTTTAATAAAGAAGACATAGACAATTGGATTCCAGAGTTATTAAAAGAAGACATTTCTGCATTGACTATACATTTGCGCACTGCCAAAGAAATGTCATTGGTACCTGCACACTGGGAACATATTGAAAAAATAAAAAAATTAATTAAAAAAAGTGGCAAGGATATTCTACTTATAGGAAACGGAGATGTGGTAAGCATGAAAGACGGTGAAGAAAAAATACAAAAATATGGTTGCGATGGAGTGATGATAGGGCGCGGAATATTTGGCAATCCTTGGTTCTTTTTATCTGACGAAAATTTTGAAGTTACCTTGGAAGAAAAATTGAGAGTCTTGATAGAACATACAAATCTTTTTGAGAAGACACTAGGCAAGCCAAGGCATAAAAATTTTGCAGTAATGAAAAAACATTTCAAAGCTTATATAAATGGCTTTGATGGTGCCAAAGAGCTACGCATAAAACTAATGGAGACAAACTCTGCCAAAGAAGTGGAAGATATCATTAATGATTTTTTAAGTAAAATAATGTAGAATGTTTTTATGTCAAAAGAGGAAACAAGCTTAGCATTATATCGTAAATACCGTCCAAAAAACTTTGATGAAGTTTTGGGTCAAGACCATGTGGTCAGCGTACTTGAAAGCTCTGTAAAGACAAATAAAGTCTCGCATGCATACCTTTTTGTCGGCTCTCGTGGTACTGGTAAGACTTCTGTCGCTCGTATTTTTGCAAATAGTATTGGAGTGTCAGTAAATGATCTCTACGAGATAGACGCGGCTAGTAATAGAGGCATAGAAGATATAAAAGAATTACGCGATGGTACACGAGTACTACCTTTTGATTCAAAATATAAAATATACATCATAGACGAGGTGCACATGCTATCCAAGGATGCTTGGGGTGCATTACTTAAAACACTAGAAGAGCCACCAAGGCATGTGATATTTATTTTAGCTACTACGGAATTTCACAAAGTACCTGAAACTATAATCTCTCGTTGCCAAGTTTTCACTTTCCGAAAAGCCACAGATGCGATATGTAAAAAAATGCTTCTCGATGTCGGCAAAAAAGAAGGCTTTGAATTAGATTCTGGCTCTGCTGAATTGCTGGCAATACTAGCCGATGGTTCTTTCCGAAATGCACTCGGCGAACTACAGAAAGTTTTAAATTTTTCAAAGAGTAAAAAAATAAAGCGGGAGGATGTAGAGGCTATAACTGGTGCCCCAAAGACTTCACTTGTAAACGATTTCTTGTCTGCCATAGCAAAAGGTGAACTAGAAGAAGGAATATCTGTAGTCGGCAAAGCTTCATCCGAAGGTCTAGATATGAAATTGTATTTCAAATTAATTATCACAAAATTCCGAGTAGCTATCATATTGCGCTATGCTCCTAAACTAAAAGATGAAATGGCAGGGGATGTAGGTGAAGCTGATATGGAATTTTTGCAAAATTTAGTAAAAGAAGATAAAAATGGAATGTTTCGTTCTGAAGCATTGTCTATCCTCCTTAATGAATACCAAAATATAGAAAATGCATTTATAGCCGAGCTACCCCTCGAGCTCGCTCTCGTAAAAATTTTAGGTAAAGAATAAATTGACGTTTACCATATTTTGTGGTATTTTATTTTTAGACAAATGTCAAAGCCTAACTTTTTAGGCTTCCCTAAAAACCAACTTTCTACAGGAGACCGTAATGAAAAGACTCAACCTTTCGGATTTATCTATTGGCATGCTTGCAACCTCAAGGAGGGAAGTTACAAAACAGACAGTCAGGGACTTCGGAAATGCTTCGGGCGATTTTAACCCAATACATTTTGACGATGAGTCTGCAAGAGAGGCAGGCTTCAAGGCCTGCATTGCCCATGGGATGTTAATTGCATCCTTCGTGTCTGAAGTTATCGGAATGGAACTACCGGGGCCAGGAAGTATTGCGAAAAGCTTGGCCCTAACTTTTTCCCGACCGGTGTACGTAGATTCGACTGTTGACATAAAGGTCGAAATCACGAACATCACGGCCAATCATCGGCTAGCTCTCGTCGAACTTACCGCTACTTGTTCTGTCGAAGGGAAAGACGTAATCCGAGGTACTGGCTCGGTCAATTTCCCACTCGATAAATAAGAAGTATAGGTCTATCAAGGACCGGAAAGAGGATCACTCTGCCGGTCCTTTTTCTTTTTTAATTAGAATTTTTATTCTTTAAACTTTAAACTTTCAAAAATTTTTTCAGCATCTGCGCTAGGAATATAATTTCTAGATATATAAATTGTGTCTTTATTTTTAAACCAAATAACTTCATAAGACCCTCCGTCTACATATTTAAATCCTTCTATTTGTCCCAGTTCAAGAGGGGTAAAAGGTAACGTGGGGGAGAGTTGTCTTTTTACTTCGTCTAATGATAAAAAATCTTTTCGAGGAGTAATAGTGAAATAAGTATTATTGTATTGTCTTTTTCCGGCTGGGGGATTTATTTCTATAGTATTTTCTTTTTCTTCTAAAACCCATGTCGGTGGATATTTTAATTCAAATTTATATTCTTGATTTTCATAAACTTTTAATTCGGCTTTGGGTGCAAGGAGAATAGCTTTCTTTGGTAAAAAATTCCGCCAATTTGTAGCGATAAAATATCCAAAGTTTAAAAACAAAAATAAAACAATAGTGACAATAATGGCCAAGAGAAGTTTATATTTTTTAATTATCATAGTGTGTATTATAGCAACAAGCAGATAAAATGGACAAATTTATTTGTATAATCTCCGGCCGCTATTGCTATACTAAATTAACTTTCTCCAGATATAGCCTGCCTCTCTATTGGGTGCTTTTGCTGACTCAATTCTCTCAAAATATTTATCATGAAATTTCCAAGAATCTTTGTGTTTTTCCCCACTAAATAAAAGTACCTCCGTATAGCCTGATTTTTTAGCTTTTTCAATTCGGCTCAATGTCATAGCACTGCCGACTCCTTTTCCTTGTATTCTTACCGCTAAGACATAAAACTCAGCTGGATTTTCTGTAGTTGAATATTTTTTAATATGTTCTGGAGCTTTTCTCATCGCAGAAACACCGACTATTTCTCCATTTTCTTCCGCAATAAAAAACTCAAAATTTTCATTTTCGAGCGATGAATCGTTAGCTAAATATTTTTCTAATTTATCAGATAAGTTTTTTCTAAAACTATCATTCCAATACAAATCAAAGATTTCTTCTACTGATTTAATATCTTCTTTTTGGAGAGGTCTTATCGTGCCTTTAAACATAATTTCATTATAGCAAAATTTACAAAATGTTTGGAAAGATGTGGGAAAGCTTATTAGAAAAATCGGTTGATTTTAAAACCCAATACTATAACTGGTTCTTGAGGGTCTACTTCTCTACCATAATATTGCTCAAAGAGTGCCTTCTTCGCTTCTTCTGATGTATACGCTTCATGTCCAATTCTATCTAAGGGAATATCTTTAAATATGGTTTTTGATTTTTCTACTATCGTTACTTCAGCAAAATCCTTACTATCATTATCCGCCACATTAATTACATCTCCAACCGAAAGAAAGTCGAATTTGTTTCCAAGTCTATAGGTAAAAGTTTTAGCACCATTCTTGATTAAAATTATCAAGTTTGGAGCAAATTTAATTGAAATCGACTTATCCATATAGTCATTATATCAAAAACTTTACTAGCTGGGAGACTAGGAATCGAACCTAGATTAAAGGCTTCAAAGGCCTCTGTCCTACCGTTAGACGATCTCCCAATGGGTCTAAAACACTTTAATTTATATCATAAATTTCCATAAAATACCATATATAAATATAATTTTATATATTACTAAAAAAATGTTATCATTAAAAAATTATTTATTAGTTAACATATAAAAAATATGAAGAAAAATTTGATTATCGTTTTGTTAGTCATAGTCGCAGTCTTAGGCATCTGGTATATTAGTAACTCAGGCAAGAAAGCTACTCTAAATGAACCTGTAGTGGAAGAAGAAGCAAATTTAGAAAATGAAAATACGGAGATGGGTTCTCTCTCAATTGTCGCCGAAGAGTCAAAAGCTACTTATGAGATAGATGAAGTCCTAAGTGGTAAACCTACCCATGTAACAGGGGAAAGTAGTGCTATCTCTGGAAACATCGTATTAAATAAAGACACAAAAGTAGCAGAGAGTGCTACGATATCTATCGATGCAAACTCATTTAAGACAGACAAAGAGCTACGAGATACAAATGTAAAAAAGATGGTTTTAAGGACTGATGAACCTGGAAATGAGACAATCACATTTGAAATGACAAGTGTAGAAGGTTCTCCAGAAAAGTCATTAGATAAAAGTGTGTCAGTAAAGATAAACGGAAATCTTAAAATTGCTGGAAAGACAAAACCTGTCACATTCGCCGGAGAAGCGACAATGTCTACAGATGGCAAGCTCACAGTAAGTGCATCTACTACACTGCAATATGAAGACTTTGGTATATCTGTACCAGACCTTCCATTTCTATCAAATGTCAGTAAGGATGTAAAATTATCTTTGCAATTAGTCGCAAGATAAATAGATTTAATTTTTAAAAAACCGTCGAAATTTCTACATTTCGACGGTTTTTTGCTATACTGTCCAAATGAAAAAATACTCAAAAATAATTGTCTTATCACGCGGTGTAAAGCAAAGTGATGATGGATTACGTAAATTTCAAAATGAAAAAGAAAATTTTTCTTACACCATAGAAGGTGACCCAGATGAATTTTGTTTCAAAGCTGTAAAGAAGCTATTCTCAGATGGTATTTGCCGAGACTTTATACTAGTAGGAGGTGAAGTAGAAGTGAAAAAAGCTGGAGAGAAGACAGCTTTTATTGGAAATGGAGGCAAGACTATACCAAAAGTGGAAGTGATGCATCACTCTCTTGTAAACAATTATAAAATACCGACAGAAAATCTAACTACTCTAAAATCTGTCTCAAATACCAAAGGTAACGCTATAGAAATAAAGAGATACTTTGCCGAAAAAAATATCACAGATTTAAGTGATATTGGTATTTTGACAAATTTTTATCATCTCCCACGAGCGACAAAAATCTTTAAAGAATCCACTGGTCTTTCTTTTATTCCAATACCAGCAGAGAGTATAATTTATGAAGAAGAATTTGATTCAATAAAAAATTTCTACAAAGAGCAAGGATATAAAATGATACTGGGTGACACAATAGAGAAAGATTCTGAGATAAAAGGAATGGGGGATATGGAAAAAGGTTCTTATTCTTCAAGATTTAAATA
>CAYYJU010000004.1:11136-23106 GCA_964472335.1 uncultured Candidatus Saccharibacteria bacterium
GGTTTTTCACTTATTGAGCTTTTAGTGGTGATAGCTATAATCGGTATTTTGAGTTCGATAGTTTTATCTGCTATAGGTGAAGCACGCACAAAAGCACGAGACGCAAAAAGGAAAGCAGAGATTTCAGGTATTGGCAGACTCATAACTGGCTCATGCTTTCTCCCAAATGCTGGAGCAGGAGAATATGATATCGTAGATTTAGTGGATGAACTCGTAGCTAGCAATCCTCAGTATGCAAAATATGTTTCTCAAATTCCCAAAGATCCATCTGTCCCAGACTCTGCTCCATTTTCTAATTACACTTATATAGTAAATACAGATGAAAAATGTGCGGTATATGCAAATCTTGAAAATAATGATGAAAAAATAACTTTACAAAATATATCTACACCGACTGCTGGAGGTGGCACAGGAGTTTTAAATTCATCCACTGAAGGGCCAAATGGTTCTACGAAATATTTCCAAGTATCTAATTAGGTACTTGTTTGTTATAATTTTTTTAAAGATTATCTGTTGTTGCCGAAGGCTTTTTCTGTTATATTTATTTTTTGAAAATAAAATGCTATGATAAATTTATGCAGGATTTAATTTTTTCAAACACAAATTCAATATTTATATTTAATACTCTTCTAGCACTTGTTTTAGGCTACCTTATTGGTATCGAGAGAGAAAGCAGGGGGAAAGATGCTGGTATTAGTACGCATATCTTAGTATTGGCTGGCGCAATGCTTTTTACTTTTTTATCTAGTGTGGTTGACCCATCTTCAGAATCCAGAATCGCTGCTCAAATAGTCTCAGGTATTGGTTTCCTTGGTGCGGGTCTTATATTAAAAGAAGGGGCTAGTGTAAAAAATTTGACTACTGCTGCTAGTATTTGGTTTGCAGGAGGTATAGGTATGGCAATTGGTTTTGGATTTTATTTTTTCGCAATTTTCTCTACTTTCATCACCATACTAGTGCCACGCATACCTCATATAAAGAAAAAAAAGGTGGACGAATTTGACGCATAAAATGCCAATAGTAAGACCAATTTTAAATTTCTATGGTAGATATGAAAGACCTATCTCATCTTTATCTCTTGTTCTTGGATTCGTCTTTGACGCTATCACTCTGAGGCGGGTAGATACAGTATTTGAAAATATTTGGATTTTAGGTCACCTAGTGATAATAGGCATTTTTATAGTTCTCATACACATGAGAGAGCTCGAAGAAGGGGATGAAAAAAATCCCAGTAAGGCACATTTTTGGTATGTAAACATATTGCAATTCTTTTTCGGAGGTACTCTTTCTGCGTACCTAGTCTTATATTTTAGAAGCACTGAAATTTCTTCTTCTTGGCCTTTTATATTACTGCTAGCTCTCGCTTTTATCGCAAATGAGTCATTGAAAAGACATTATGTGAGACTTAGTTTTCAAATAAGTCTATTTTTTATTTCCATATACTCTTTTGCAATTTTTTTACTACCAATTTTGTTGCACAAGATTGGTACTGAAATTTTTTTACTAGGAGGAGCTATTAGTCTAGGCATCATTACTGTGTTTGTTTCTACTTTATTTTATTTTATTAAAGATAAGGTAAAAAAAGAACGATACGAAGGAAAGAGAATAATTTTTTCTATGATTTTGGGTATATTTGCTTTGATAAATATTTTATACTTCACAAATTTAATTCCGCCTATCCCTCTATCACTCAAAGATGCAGGAGTTTACAATTTGATACAAAAGACCAGTGCTGGGTATCAAGTAACCTATGAAGATCGTGGCTGGAGAGATTATTTTAAAATTTACCCAGAATTTAAATTGGTTCCAGGTATGCCGGCTTATGTATACTCTGCTGTATTTTCACCAAAAGATTTAAACCTTACAATTATTCATGAATGGCAACACTACGATGAAATACAAAAAAAGTGGAAGACGGAAAGCATAGTAAGATTGCCGGTGTTTGGTGGCAGAGATGGTGGTTTTAGGACTTACTCCATGAAGTCATCAATGATGGCTGGAAAATGGCGAGTAAACATAAAGACCCAAGACGGCCTCATCATAGGACGCAAACGTTTTAATGCTGTAGATTCTGACACTACGGGTATTATGACTACAAATATAAAATAATGCAGAAAATTAACTTAGGAAAATTAAAGGGCACGGAATTTCAAAAACGTGTCTGGCGTGGGCTTTTGAAAATATCAAAGGGAAAGACTGTCACTTATAAAGAGCTCGCAAAAATGATTGGTAAACCAAAAGCTATACGAGCAGTAGCAAATGCTGTCGGGGCTAATCCATGTGCACCAATTATTCCATGCCATAGGGTAATAAGGAGCGATGGCAAACTCGGTGGATACTCAGGAAAAGGAGGTGTTAAAACGAAAAAAGCCTTATTATCTAAGGAAGGAGTGCGTATTTAAGATCTTGCCCAGTATACAAGATAGTCTTTAAATTTGGGTATTTTTTCATATCTAAATTATCAAAATGTTCTTGTTTATCATCTATAAACAAGACTTCCTCATCTTTATATTTTAAACATATTTTTTCTATGGCTTCTTTTTTTGACCCTTGGACTACTGTGATTTCAGAAAACACATCTTCTATATCCGAATATTTTATTTTTTCTTTTTGAAAATCTTCATCGCCATAAGTCACAATAAAACAATTTTCTTTGCCAATCTTTTTGACTAAATATATCAGGTCTTCATTTACAAAATTTTTACAAGAACTCATTATTTCAAGATAAAATTTTTGTGGTATAGACAAATATTCAAACATATCTTTAAATGAGAAAGTTTTATTATTTGTTTTTATTTCTTGATAGTATTTTTGTATATCTAGGGGTGATATACCAGCTTTAGCTAAAACACTATACTCATATTCAATAAATTTTTTACTTGTAAAAAATAAAACATCATCAAAATCAAAAATATATTTCATATTAATTTCCAATTATACCCGCTACGCACTTTGCTAATTTATTAGAATCATGTCTGATAAAACTCCTGACACTTTGCACCTTGTCAGCTTTATTAAATAATACCAATGCGTCAGACAGTAGTCCTTGCCTTATTACCCTAGGGTCGTTTTCTAAATTATCTTCCACTAAAACTCCATCACCCTCTTGAAGCTCGTAGACTTTTATCTGCTCCTCTGATGGAGCTTCGTTATTTATCAAAATAATATCTACTTTTCTGTCGATGTATTTTTCTACATCTTTCAAATAATCTGTACTTTTCCAATTTTTTGTATGGCCTTGTTTATTTGTTAGGTTTATAGGTAATATGATTTTTGCTTTACTATTTTTTATCGCTTCTTTAAAGCCATCGACTATCAAATTTGGAACGAGTGAACAATAATAATTTCCAGGTCCAAGTATTATATAGTCTGCTTCGAGTAGGGCAGTCTTTGCGTGATCATTTATTTCTACATTGTCTTGATAGAAAATCTTATCAATACCTATCTCTTGAATTTCAGAATGGTTGATTTTATTTTCACCCTCAATAATGTCTCCAGATGAAAGCATGATAGCCAGCCTCGCTACATTTCGAGTCACCGGTATCACTAAACCTTTTACTTTTAAAATTTCTGAAGCCACCTCGACTCCTTCCACAAAATCACCGGTGACTTTTTCAAGCGCCGCTAAAAAAATATTACCAAAGCTGTGGCCTTCGAGTTTGCCTTCAGTAAATCTATAATTCATGAGTTCGCGGACTATATCACTGTGTTCACTTAATGCGACCAAGCATTGCCTCACATCTCCAGGTGGAAGTACGCCAAGCTCGTCCATAAGGACTCCGGTAGAGCCTCCATCGTCAGCCATAGATACAAGAGCAGTCAGAGAAACATCTGGCAAATTTTTTAACCCAGACAACACCGTATAGCTTCCCGTACCTCCACCGACTGTTACTATTTTTTTCATAAATTAAATATTATTTTTATAATTCATAAAACACTTAAAGGCTTCGTGAAAAGATTTGGCATATTTTCTCGGATGTAAACTTATATCTTTTTTTATAGCACTATGGGATAAAAAATGGAAACTACTAATTTCTTTTGGGTCTGCTATTACTTTTTTATATTTACCAATAAATAAATGATGTATTGTTCTCTCGTTTGGAGTTATTACATCAAACCTTCCAATGTCTTTTATTGGAGTATGAATGCCTAACTCTTCTTTCAATTCTCTTTGAGCTGCAGTTTTATAAGTTTCTCCTATGTCTACATGACCACCAGCTGAAGAAGAGATTTTATTAGGATAATCATATGTAGTGGGTGGTCTTTTCGACAACATCAATTCTCCATTTTTATTTATTAGTAGAATATGGACACATCGAGAAAAAAGTTTTAATTTCTTTGCTTCTTTTGTAGTTCCTATCTTTATTTTACGATCTTCAAAATCGACTAAATCGTGCTTATATTCGTGTTTAATTATTTTATTCATATATAAAATGTGTTTGGATTATATCATAAAGTTTGATTTATATATTATTGTCCTAATCTTGCTTTTTTAAGAAAATCTGGTATAGTTTTGGTAGGAGGCTCTGTAGAAGATATGGAACAAGAAAAAAATGCTGGTGTTAACCCACTTCCAGTAAATCTAAGTAGTTGCACATCCGAAGAATTAGCGAATGGTTTGAAGTTTGTCTCAAACGGGCAAAATTCTGTCACCGTAGAGTTTGTTTTTTCAGGAATAAATCTCTCTGGTACAGGATTTTCCCTCGGGGAGGCCTACGACTCTCTGTATAGAGAAGTATCTGCCATTTGCGGAGAAAGTAACTAAAAGAAAATAAAAAAATGGGAAAGCTGGCGTGTTGCGGATAATCCTGCGACACGCCTTTTTTTGTCTTTAATAGATTTATACTATAATAGTGTATATTAATTATATGAACGAAAATTTTAACTTAGAAAATAAAAACAAACATTTGATTGAAGGAGTGAGACCGATTTTTGCTTGCGTAGGTTCTTTTGAAGATTTTGGCATAAAAGACCCATATCCTAAAAATGGTCCGGGGTACCAAATAGATTTAAAATTAAAAAACCCACAATTTATAGACATAGATAGCTCAAAAGAAAAGTTGGTTGAGAATAAATTATTAAATGCTGGAGAAAAAACCTATGTAATATCTGAAATTAACGACTCTGATAAATTCTCAAAAAAATTTCATAGATGCACAGGATTGGTAGTATCTGGAATAGATAAAATAACTGGTAAAAATATTTCTTTTGTTAGCCATCAAGACCCTTTTGCATTCTTACTGGAAGACAATAAAAAATTTAAAAAGGACATAGAAACAAGAATGGAGGAGATGAAAAAGAGATGCAAGGAGGGAACTGTCGATGCGGTTGTTGTGGGTGGAATTTTTTATACTGACGCTGAATTAGATAATTTTCAAGTAATGGAAACATATAAAGCTTCAATTGATCTTTTAGGTAAAGAAACTAGCCATATTTTAGGGTTTGAGCCTGCTGTTATAAATGGCCCAAAAACTTCGAGAATTATTGGTGATGATATCTATTATGACAACGAAAATCGAAGGCTTTATTTTTTGCGACCAAAAGTAAACACTGATACAAAAGATTTTAAGCCAAATGAAATACAACAAGAAGAGGAAAAATGGAAATAAGTATATATTTGTATTTAAATCATATATATATTAATATACCTATATGATTTCTCGTATATATGTAAAACCAAAAGGGAAAGATGTGCGTGGTAATTTATATGTAAAATCATTTAATGATTTAGGTTTGTCTAGTAAAATTTCTAATGTTCAAATTATCGAATCCTATCTCCTAAAACATGACCTAAAAAATGAACAAATTTTAAAAGTAGCAAATGCTCTCACAAATAAAATACTCGAAGAATTTTCTATAAACCAGATGCCTAGTGTGTCTGGTTTTGCATATATGATTGAAATTGGTTTTCTCCCAGGAGTCACAGATAATGTGGCTCATACTACGCGCGAGACTATCATTGATTTACTACATTTAAAAAATACAAATAATCCTGAAGTTTATACTTCAAAAATTTTCCTAGTTTCTGGCTCTGTAAAAAAAGAAGATATAGAAAAAATTGCTTTCTCTCTACACAATCCTCTAATAGAACGCTCAAATATAGTAAAAAAAGGGCAACAACTCCAGAACAAAATACCTGAGGTAGTCCTAAAAAAGAGGACTCCTGTAATAAATGTATCACTTGATATTAGTGATGAAGAATTGATAAAAATTGGTAAAGAGGGAATTTTAGATACAAAAAAAGAACGAAGGGGTCCGCTTGCTCTCGACCTTGTATCGATGAAAGTCATTCGTGATTATTTTAAAAAACTAAAACGAGATCCGACAGATATTGAAATAGAGTCTTTAGCCCAGACTTGGTCTGAGCACTGCAAACATACAATATTTGCAAATCAAATAGATGATATAAAGTCTGGTTTATACAAGACATATATCCAAGGTGCGACAAATCTCATACGAAAACAAAAAGGTAAAAAAGATTTCTGCGTATCTGTATTTTCTGACAACTCAGGTGGAATAATTTTTGATAAAGATTATTTGATTACTCATAAAGTAGAGACTCACAACAGCCCCTCAGCTCTTGACCCATTTGGTGGAGCTATCACTGGTATTGTCGGAGTAAATAGAGACACTATCGGCTTTGGCCTCGGCGCAAAACCCGTAGCAAATGTATACGGATTTTGTTTTGGTAATCCCGCAGACAAACGACCGCTCTTTCGTGATAAAAATTTAAAAAATAAAATGCTACCACCAAAGAGAATAATGGATGGTGTAATCAGAGGAATAAATGTAGGTGGAAACTGTTCTGGCATTCCTACGTTGTCCGGTTTTGTAAAATATGACGATAGATATAGAGGTAAACCTTTAGTTTTTGCTGGTACTGTGGGAATAATTCCAAGAAAATTAAATGGACGGATGATGCATGAAAAACAAGCCCATGCCGGAGATTATATTGTAGTAGTAGGTGGCAGAGTAGGAAGAGATGGAATTCATGGAGCGACTTTTTCTTCTGTGGCTATGGATTCGAGCTCTCCAGCCACAGCGGTGCAGATAGGTGACCCAATAACTCAAAAAAAGCTTAGTGATGTAATAGTAAAAGAAGCTAGAGAAAAAAATCTATACAGTAGTATCACCGACAATGGGGCTGGTGGTATTTCTTGCTCTGTAGCAGAAATGGCAAAAGAATCTGGTGGAGCAAAAGTGCAGTTAGAAAAAGTGCCCCTAAAATATCCAGGATTGGTACCTTGGGAAATTTGGATTTCAGAATCTCAAGAACGAATGACTTTATCCGTACCCAAAAATAAATGGCATGATTTTAAAACATTGATGGAGAGTAGAGGGGTAGAGGCTGTAATAATTGGAGAATTTACAAATTCTGGAAAATGTATAGTGGAATACCATGGTAAAAAAATTATGGATATTGATATGCAATTTTTACACAATGGCCTACCAAAACAATTCTTAATGTCAGCTATAGTAGAACAGAAAAATCCTGAACCAAAAATAAAAAAAACATCTAACTACACAAAAACTCTAGAAAAATTATTTGGTGATAAAAATATAAGTGGATTTTCTTTTATCTCCGAGCAATATGACCATGAGGTGCAATCTTCCTCTGTATTAAAACCCCTATCTGGTGCTGGTCGCATCAATACAGATGCTCAAGTATTTCGACCAATATTAGCTTCGGAAAAAGGCGCTGTATTATCTTGTGCTACATATCCTTCATATGGAGACATTAGTACTTATCATATGTCTGCTTGCGCTATCGATACAGCAATAAGAAACACAGTCGCCTCTGGTGGCTCATTATCTAATATTGCGATATTAGACAATTTTTGCTGGTGTTCATCTTATGATCAAAAACGCCTAGGACAATTGGTCGAAGCTGTAAGGGCTTGCTATGACTATGCTATAGGTTTTGGTACACCTTTTATTTCTGGAAAGGATTCTATGTTTAATGACTTCAAAGGTTACGATGAAAAAGGAAATCCAGTAGCTATATCCATACCGCCCACACTTCTAATATCAGCTATCAGTGTAATGCCGGATTTAAATAAGGCTGTATCTCCAGAATTTAAAAATATAGGTGATGTGATTTACTTGATAGGTGATACCAATGATGAACTCGGAGGTAGTGAATATTTCAAATTACTAGGAGCCATTGGAAACAATGTGCCAAAAGTAGATTACAAAAAGAATACAAAAAATTATTTAGCTTTAGAAAAAGTAATTCAAAAGGAGCTTTTGTCCTCTTCGTTATCTCTCACTTCTGGTGGGCTCGCTGTAGCTCTTGCAAAAGCATCTGTAGGAGGCATGCTCGGCTGTAATGTTTCTATAAAAAATCTAAGAGGAGACATAGAAGCAACTGATGCAAAACTTTTCTCTGAGAGTCAGGGGCGAATACTAGTATCTGTATCTCCTAAAAATATAAAAACTTTTGAAAAGATAATGACTGGTATATCTCTCACAAAGCTCGGCAAGGTCACAAAAGATAATAAAT
Source organism: uncultured Candidatus Saccharibacteria bacterium (assembly GCA_964472335.1). Taxonomy (GTDB): domain Bacteria; phylum Patescibacteriota; class Minisyncoccia; order Phycocordibacterales; family UBA9973; genus UBA9973. Next base: position 19,640 of record CAYYJU010000004.1, read on the forward strand.
TTATTATTACAGACAAGACAAAAGTCGTAGATACAAACACCAAGAAACTTTGTAATATTTATCACGAATTTTCAAATAAAATGAGATAACACATATCAGCTATAGCGTATATATGAAAAAAAATAAAAAAGTAAAAGTAATAGTGTTATCTGGGTATGGTCTCAACTGTGAAGAAGAGACAAAGTTTGCTTTTGAGTGGGCAGGCAGAGAAGAAAAGAAATCTGTCGTTGCCGATATAATTCATATCAATGATTTAATAGCTGAACCCAAAACACTAAAAGCTTATGATGTCATGGTCTTCCCTGGAGGATTTTCTTATGGAGACGACACAGGTAGTGGGAAAGCTTATGCAAATAAATTTAAGAACCACCTCTCAAAAGAACTGGAAGAATTTTTATCAAGAGATACTTTGATAATAGGTATATGCAATGGTTTCCAGATAATCACAAATCTAGGAATACTTCCTGGGGCTTTAACTTTTAATAAAAATGGAAAATACATAGACCGCTGGGTAGACTTGGAAGTAAAAGGAGCAAGCCCATGGCTCAAAGGTATAAAAAAATTGTCAGTTCCAATAGCACACGGAGAAGGGCATTATGTTATCTCAAAAAAGGAGTATGAGGAGATGAAAAAAAACAAACAAATTGCTTTCACTTACCAGAAAGGAGATATTTGCAAATTCCAAAATCTTGAAAAAAATCCAAATGGATCAGATTATGACATTGCTGGGGTTTTAGCATATAATGGAAGAGTTTTAGGGTTGATGCCACACCCAGAAAGAGCAATGTTCCCACAGCAAAGTCCTTTGTGGCAAAAAAATAAAAAGAAAAATAAAGTAGGTGAAGGTTTACCGATTTTTAAAAACGCAATTAAATATTTTAAATAAATGAGTGAATTAAGAGAAAAATGTGGAATCGTAGGTATATACGGTAAAGATTTACCAATCTCTAGATTGGCATTTTTTTCTTTATTTGCCCTACAACACAGAGGTCAGGAAGCTTCTGGTATTACTACAAGTGACGGAAAAAAATTTTTCAACCACAAAGGTGCAGGACTCGTATCTCAAGTATACAAAGAGCGTGACATTGAAAGCTTGAAAGGGTACTTAGGTATAGGCCACAACAGATATTCGACTTCAGGTGGTGGAGCATTGGAGCATGCCCAGCCAGTAGTCAATAATGAGAAAAATTTTGCTTTAGCTCACAATGGCAACCTACCGAGTATCACAGCATTGGAAAATTTTCTAAAAACAAACAAAATATTAAAAAAGAATCGTATGGATTCGGAGCTCATAACTGATGCCATAGATTTTTACATAAAGAAAGGAGAGTCTATGCCAGATGCAGTGAAAAAAACTTTTCCATTGATAACTGGTGCATTTTCATTGGTCATGATGAATAAAGACACCTTGGTAGCAGTGCGAGATGCATATGGCATGCGACCACTCGCACTTGGAAAAATCGGACATGGATATGTAGTGGCTTCTGAGACTTGTGCATTGTCTACTGTAGGTGCAAAATTTTTGAGAGAAGTTCGTCCTGGAGAAATGCTTGTAATAAATGGAAAAGGAATGAAAAGTATACAGCTAAAAAAAGAAACTCATAAACACGATATTTTTGAATATGTATATTTTGCGAGGCCAGACAGCGTAATAAATGGAAAATTAATATATGATGTCAGAAAGAATTTTGGGAAAGCTCTAGCTAGGGAATTTAAATTAAAAGTAGATGCAGTAGTGCCTGTGCCTGACACAGCCATGCCTGTAGCTTTAGGCTACAGCGAAGAATCTGGTATACCTATGGAGATGGCTTTAGTAAAAAATAGATACGTACATAGGACATTTATTGAGCCAACTCAAAAATCTCGCCAAAGTAGCGTAGCCCTAAAATTAATTCCATTAAATGACGTACTTAAAGGTAAAAAAATAGCAGTCATAGATGACTCTATAGTGAGGGGTACTACTAGTAAAAAATTAGTAAAGTCACTGTTTAAAGCTGGAGCAAAAGAAGTTCATTTTTTAGTTTCTTCTCCTCCTGTTCGTTTTCCAGATTTCTATGGCATAGATACACCTAAACAAAAAAATCTTATCGCCTCAAATAAAACAATAGAGGAAATAAGAAAATACCTAGGTGCTACTTCTTTGCATTATCTTTCACTAGATGGCCTCATTAAATCAATCGGCTTACCGGAGAAAAATTTATCTACTTCTTTCTTTACGGGAGTTTATCCTATTGATATACTTGAACGTAAGAGTGAGGTAAATTATGATGTCCCCAAAAAATAACAATAGCAATAAAAAAAAGTTAGTCGTCATGGTTTCCGATGCTGGAACCGGCACAAACTTGCAAGCTATTATAGATGCTATAGAAAGTGGTAGGCTCGATGCAGAAATTTCTGCTGTATTATCAGACAAAGATGAGACCTTGGCGCTAGAACGTGCAAAAAAGCATAATTTAAATATTAAAATTTGTCCGACAAAAGAAGGACTACTAGGAATATTAAAGGAATTAAACCCAGACTATATCTGTCTCGCTGGATGGAAACAAATTATTTTGGATAATGTAGTTACTTCATATCCAAACAAAATTTTAAATTTACATCCAGGATTAATACCTGACAGCGTAAACACTGTGGTAAAAAATCCAGATGGCACAAATGGTCTATGGAATAAAGGCATGCTGACTACAAAAGCTATCCAGAACTTTTTTGATTTAAAAAATACTTATGCTGGTTCTTCTATTCATTTCCTGACATTAGAATTTGATTTTGGTCCAGTCCTCGGTAGAGTGTTTGAAAAAATTGAACCAAACGACGATGTCGATTCTTTGTATTTTAGATTGAAAGAAAAAGAAAACACACTTTATATAGAAGTACTAGAAAAACTTTGTAATAAACATGAATAAACAAAAGATTTTAATAATAGGTAGTGGTGGACGAGAGCATGCCATAGGTTGGAAACTAAAACAATCTCCAAAAGTAGGTGATATGTTTTTTGCACCAGGAAATGCTGGTACTTTAAAAATTGGTATGAATGTATCTATAAATGCTACAGACATACCAAAGCTTATAGAATTCGTAAAAAAAGAAAAGATAGACCTGACTCTAGCTCTGCCAGACGACCCACTAGCTCTCGGTATCGTAGATGAATTCATAAAAGAAGGTTTGCGTATCTGGGGACCGACCAAATCTGCTTCCAAGCTCGAATGGTCAAAGGCTTTTTCAAAAAATTTCATGGCTGACCATGGACTACCTACTGCCAGATTTAAAACTTTTACAAATTTTGAAGATGCAAAAGATTATCTAACTCGCCAAAAATTTCCACTGGTAGTAAAAGCGAGCGGACTCGCACTAGGTAAGGGTGTACTCATTTGTGAGACGATAGAAGAAGCAGACAAAGCACTAGATGAAATCATGGTAAAGAAAAATTTTGGTGATGCTGGAAATGAAGTCGTGATAGAAGAATTTTT
>CAYYJU010000004.1:23206-24962 GCA_964472335.1 uncultured Candidatus Saccharibacteria bacterium
TAGGTCTTTTATACCCTGGATTAATTTTGACTGATAGTGGGCCAAAAATTTTAGAATACAACGCACGTTTTGGTGATCCAGAGACACAAAGCTATATGCGTCTACTCGACACTGACCTACTAGACATTTTTGATGCGTGCATAGATGGCACACTAGAAAAAATAGAAATAAAATGGAAACAACTTTCAGCTTGCAATATAGTACTTGCTTCTGGTGGATACCCAGAGAATTATGAAAAGGGAAAAGTAATTTCTGGCATTGATAAAATAGAAATGCATCCTGACATAGTGGTATTTCATGCAGGAACTACTATCAAAGACAGAGAGCTCGTGACAAATGGTGGGCGGGTGCTCGGCGTCTCAGCTACTGGTAATACTCTCGAAGAAGCCCTAAAAAAGGCGTATAAAGCCGTAGAAGACGTCTCATTTGAGGGCATGCAGTATCGGAAAGATATTGGTAAATCTTCTTTTTAATTTTATTTATCCCAATTAAAATAGTGTTCTCGCTCTGGGCCTGTGCCTACTGATATAATTTTTACATCCAAATCGCTCAGTTTATTTTTTATATATTTTAAATATGAAGTAAGTTCTTTTGATACCTTTTCCTTCTTAGAGACTGCAAAATTTTTATCACCCCAGCCAGCTATGTCTTCGGTGACTACACTAGATACCTTGTCTAAATAGAGTGGAAATTCTTTTAATGTTTTACCGTTGGTCTTGTAGCCAGTGACTACTTTTATTTTATCAGCCAAGCATATGTCTGCTTTGTTTATAAAAATCTTATTTGCACCAGATAGACCTATCGCATAGCGAAGTGCAAACAAATCTAGCCATCCACACATGCGTGGTCGGCCGGTGGTCGCACCAAATTCATTTCCAGCATCTTGAAAAAGTTTCTCCACGGCACTGTCTTTCATCCGAGCAGGGAATTCACCTCCACCCACTTTGGTTGTATATGCTTTTATGACTCCATATATATTTCGCAGTACAGTATGTGGCACGCCGAGCCCGAGGCAGACATTTGCTGGTAGGGTATTACTGCTTGTGACATTTGGATAATCTCCGAAATCAATATCTAGCATCACAGCCTGTGCACCTTCTGCTAAAATATTTTTTCCTTCAGACAATCTTTTCTGGACACGATAAGAAACATCACAGATATTTAATTTTTTTAATTCACGGACAGTAGAGTCCCATTCTCTTTTTGTTTTTGCTACTTTTTTATGATCAATTTTAAAACCATATTTCTTTTCATACATACTCAAAGTATTCATATGAAACTCTGAAAGCTTTGCTAATTTTTTATCAAATTCTGGCAAAATGATATCACCCATTAGGAGTGCTCTTCTTGCTCTAAAATCGCTATACACAGGACCTATGCCTCTATTTGTAGTACCTATTTTATTACCTGATTTATTTCTCTTGTGTTCATCTGCCGCGTCTAAAATAGGGTGCATGTATGACACCAATTTTGCACGGTTAGAAATAAATAATCGTGGAATGATATTAAAACCAAGTTTTTTTAATTCATTTATTTCTTTCACCAATGACACAGCATCTACCACGACTTCATTGCCGATATATAGTTCTATATTTTTATGTAAACATCCAGAGGGGACTATGTGCCCAATAAAAGTCTTGCCATCATGTTTTAGTGTATGCCCAGCATTTGCTCCACCTTGAAAACGAGCTACACCAGAATAAATCTTGCTTGAAAGAAGTTGATCTATATTTTTACCTTTACCTTCATCTCCCCA
>CAYYJU010000005.1:0-22752 GCA_964472335.1 uncultured Candidatus Saccharibacteria bacterium
TATATATTGCATTTTTTTAGGTTTTGTGCTACTATAGGGAAATGTTAGCAACAAAGAAAAAACAGACAATTATAAAGAAACATCAGGTACACGATAAAGATACTGGCTCTCCAGAGGTCCAAGTAGCTGTAATTTCTGCTGCAATCGACGAATTGGCAAAACATTTGAAGAAACACAAGAAAGATAATCACTCACGAAGAGGACTTATCAAGATGGTTGCCGATAGACGAACTCATTTAAAATACTTAGAACGAACAAACAAGACTCGCTATAACGCTTTAATGAAGAAAATGGATCTAGCATAGATCCATTTCTTTGTTTTTACGAGCGTGTTACAATTTAAATATGACAGTAATAAAACATAAAGAACAAAGAGTTGGAGTTTTTATTGATACTCAAAATCTCTATCACTGTGCTCGAAACCTATACAAGGCTCGAGTAAATTTTGGTGCCGTATTAAAAGACGCGGTCGCAGGGCGAAAGCTGGTGCGAGCAGTAGCCTATGTCATCACTACTGAAGCAGGGGACGAAAAGAATTTCTTTGAAGCATTGGGAAAGCTCGGCATTGAAACTAAAACAAAAGATTTACAAATTTTTGCTGGTGGAAGTAAAAAAGCAGACTGGGATGTGGGCCTTGCGGTGGACGCTATCAAGATGTCTCCACGCCTAGACTCCGTAGTCATAGTCTCTGGAGACGGAGACTTTGTGCCACTTGTAGAATATTTACAGACCATAGGGGTGCAAGTAGAGGTGGTATCTTTTGGAAAATCAACATCTGGTAAACTCCGTGAAGCAGTAGACGACTTTGTAGATTTATCTGACAATCCTAAAAAATATTTAATCGGATCTAACGCTAGATAGGTATTGACAAAATAACTAAAAAAGTGTATACTATATAAACAATTTATAGATATTTTCATTATTTAAAGTTAAAATATATACACTAATCAAATGGAAAATTCTAACCCCTTTAAAAATACAAACAACAGCGGAGACATCGAGAGAGAAAAGGCTAAGATAAAAGCCGATATACAAAATTTAGATAATGAAATAATAGACATACTTGAAACAAGCTTACCTGAAGATAAAAAAATGTCAGAAATCTCACATTCTGACACTGAAAAAATACTAGCGGAGTCACAAAGAGCTGAAAGAATGCTTGCTGATGTTTTAGAAAAAGTTGAACAGGAAAACTTTAAAAGATATATCTACAAAACTGAAGAAATAGAATCCACTACAAAAGATAATTTTACAAAAAAGAGGATAGGTGTATTTTTAAAAAATGCCAAAGATGCTTTGAAAAGTGCGGGAAGGGCTGCAACCAAGACAAAACTAAGGGTAGCTATGTCTACTCTTTTACCTATAAGTGCTGCGATTTATGCTGTCTCTTCTCGTGAAGCTGTTCAAGAATATTATGAAATGGCTCAAAATTGGATGGAGAGGCACGTGGAAAGAGAAGATATGGATGACCCGAGTATAAAAGGAGTGGGTGATCTTTATGCTGATAGTGTAGATGTCGAAAGAACAACCTATGACTTTCTTGGAGAACAAAAAATAGATTATAAGTCTGGATATTATAAAACTTCCGTATTTGATTTGTCAGATTCTACTCCACCAAAGTTTGAAATGATTAACGACAGAGAAAACTATAACGATATAAACGATGTAGCAGGAATTACTACAAACTTATTTGAAAATTTTCGTAACTTCAATGAATTTGAGCCACAGCTAAAAGGACATGAAAATAAAAATCATGAAGAAAAATTAGAGATACCGGTAGTCGGGTATAACACCAAAACACAGACCATGCGAGCAGGGCACTATAAGGAATTCAATGAAGATTGGATGGTTTCAGAAACTTATGAAATTCCACTTAATTTTAAATTAAACGAAGATGGTACTGTAAATCTTACCTACCCACACTCCACTTTGAGAATGGTGCCAATGACCACAAATGAAAATGGGGTAGAAATTCCTTTTCCTATTGGAATTACTAGAGACAAGGCAATAACAAAGTTTGATCCACACGAAGCAACTAGTTTTGGCGTGCTTGAAGGTGGCAAAGTTATTATGGTTTGTGGAGACAAACAACTGCAAGTAAACGGTAGCTTTGCAGACATGTTTCGTGTTTATGAAAGACTACAAAAGGAATACCCAGGTGTTCCCATCTCAGGATATTTGCTTGATAATGGTTCGTACAATTTACCAATCTGGAACAAGGACAATGTTTTGACAAAAGCAGAAATAAAAGAACATATGCTACGCAATAAAGGAGGAGGAACTGCTCTGGTGCTTAAAAACGAGAAATTTATTTCACCATATGAATATAAAAATAAATATCCAGAGTTTCAGCATTTGATAGAGGGAAGATTAGACGAAAACACGGGAGAGCCTTTGATAAATGAGCACTCCGTTGTTGTCTTACACCATACAGGTAATTATGCTGACCCAAACCAGATAATTAAAGATTTTGAAAACCCTGAAAATGAGAGATCTGCCCATGTAATAATTTTTAAAGATGGTACTAGGCATATCTTTAATGATGACGAATCTGTTTTAGCACACGCTGGAAAAAGTGTATTTAACGAAAGAGAGAAGGTAAATTTGTTTTCACTCGGAATAGAGCTGGAAGGTGACTCTATAGATGGACGTCAGTTCACACTGGCTCAGCTTGAAAGCTTGCTAGAATATTTAAGGCCTCGCATAGAAAAATATAATATTCCATTGGAAAATATTACCGACCATGAAACTATTCGTAATAATTGGTTTTTAGCACACCCAGACAGACTAGACGATGAAGGTAAGGAGGTGCAAGGAAAAAGAGATTTGGATGATAAAGTTTTTGAACAAATTCAAGAGTTGATACAAAAGAAAATTTATGAGAAGAAGCAAATAAAACTAAACACTGAGACAGGAAAGCTGGTGGGTGCTATAACCTATCAAGATGAATACAGAAAAACCAGAGATGGTGAAGTTTCTCTAAAAATATCAGGACAGATGCTGAAAGATTTTGGGATGCTAAATGCAGACGTAGAAAGAGTGCAAAATTATATCAGAAACTTTACTTAAAAATTTAATGTATAATATCTAAATATATGGGAATGGAACAAGATCCAAATAAAAACCAAAATGTGGGAAAACTAGCAAAATTGTTAGCACAAAAAGAAGCAGAAGAAGCAAAGCTCAGAGAACTAGAAAAAGGCACCCCTGTAAAACAAACACTAAATCTTGCTGTTGGAGATGAAATTTCTTTCAATCTTCTTAAGTTTAAGATTGTAGAACTGCCGAATGTCAAAAATGGTAATAGATATGTTTATCTATCAAAAAAATCAGATGGTTCAGATGCTGTAGCTTTACGGTCATTTAGTATCAATGAAGTAGAAAATATGTTAAAAAATGGTGCTATAAATTTAACTAACCCACAAGAAAAAACAGTAGAGGAAACACCTATAGAGAAGCCAGAAGATGCTACGTTTTTATCTATGAGTCCTCAGTCTTCATATGCGGATAAAGCAGAATTTATGAGAGCCAGAGATGAAGCTATGGGGAATATTCCAGAAAGTGTGGATTTTTTGAATGCTAATATTGATACTGCGCCACAAAAAGTAGAATCATTTGCTAAAGAACCTGATATAAAATATCCTAGACCGGATTCAGCATCTATGTTTTGTCCATTTTGTGGTGTAAAACAAAATCTTGAAGCAGTATTTTGTGCAAATTGTGGAGAAAAGATACCGAGTATAAAAAAACCAAAAGAAGAACCAAAAGACAACCATGATAAAAGATGGACAGTCAGACCTTTAAAGAGAATGCCCATATTAACTGAAGATGAAAGAAATAAAATATTAGCAGAAGATGCAAAGAAATGGGAAGAGGGAACCAATCAAGAGAAAAATTTTCAAACCATTGAAGGAATTGAACCTTCTCAGATCCAAGAGCTCTCAGTAGAGGAAGTTGAAAAAATATTCCAGAAGATGGAGATCCATGGAGATGCATTTAACGGAGAACGTCTAACTCCAGAAATTTTGAAAAAAGAAGGTTTACTACCTAAATATAAAGTAGATACAGAAGAAGGCGTCATATGGTTTTCTTCATCTGGCTACAATCTTGGGAAAAATCGTGTTGCCATAATGGCATATGTAGAAAAAAATAATAAAACTGTAGCTCGTTCTTACTATCGTAGTAATTCTCAAGGTGTATGGCGCTATTTGCCTAGCTATCTAGAAATGGATGGACAAATAAACTGGTACAGCAAGGGCTATGGTGAAGAAAGTATAAACCTACCTACCAACATCCAACGCGCCCTAGCTGAAATAACAAAAGATGAGAAATCTATTTTGAAGGTTGAAAATCCAGAATTAGTTTTCGCTGGAACTTCTCGTGGTCTGATAAACGCTATGAACGGCACGTATATGAATGAAACTGAATCAGAGTCAATTAAGCTCGGAGATTTTTCTGTAGAAGAAAAAGATAAAAAAATTGATCCAGAAAAAATTAAACTGTCAAAAGATCAATCACCAAATCTTGACCCTGAGAAAGTTATTTATAGATGGAAACAAAATTCAAATATTTACGGAGAAATAGAAATGGAAGCCGTACCTTCACAAGATGGCAAGCTAATATTTACATTTTGTAAAGATAAACTAAATAGAGTGTGGATAGGTAATATTGAAAATGATAGTGAAATACAATCTACTGGCTTGAAAAAAGAGTGGATTAACCCTGAAGACTTAGGAACACCCGCTTTTGAATATAAAACAGGCGACACAGACCAAACAGGAGGATATGGAAATGATGGCTTGAGAAATGGACCTTATGTAGATATGTTTGAAAATTACTTGAGCAAAGTGCCAGTAATTCGTGAATACTGTGAAAGTAGAAATATTCCTTTGCCTGTATTGATTGCGGCGGCAGAAAAAACAAATCAAAAAACCGAAGATCAGGCAGTTGAAGGAAAATCAATTTTTTGTCCTAATTGCGGAAAGGAACAAACAGCAGAAGCAGGATTCTGTGGTTCTTGTGGTAAAAAGATACCAAAAATGGAAGATATCGTAGTAAAAACAGAAAAATCAGAAGAGCCTTTGGACGTCTGTCCAAAATGTGGACATTCACAAAAATCCAAAGAAAGTTTTTGTGGAGTTTGTGGTTCACCTATGGTCGCACCTAAAAACCCAGAACAAGCAGAATTACTTGTAGCTCTAGGTGAAGCTCGAATGAAATATGTAGCAGCCTACAAAAAATTTAAAGAAAGTGCTGGAATACTTGTTCGTGCTAAAAGATTTATATTTGGCACAAAAATAGCCGAAAAAAATGTTCCACCAGAACTAAAAAAACTAGAAGAAGAGTATGACAATGCTGCGGCAGCGCTAGGAAAGCAAATGTATAGTGAAAAAATTAGTGAGTTAAAAACTGATACAACACTTACAAATGAAGAAAAAACAGCCGAGCTCCTACGATATAAACAAAACGAGATTTTCAACAAAGTAATAGTAGAGGAGCAAACAATGCTCGCAGCTCTAAAGACAGAAAATCTGCCACCAAAAGAAAGAGGTATAGCAAAAAAAGCTTTAGATTGGTATATCAGTCAACCTACTTGGAAAAAAGTAGCCATGGCGACGGTATTTTCTGCAGCATTTTTTGCACTAGTTGCCCCAGGTTCTGTAGCCGCAGCAGGTGGAATGGGAGCTTTTGTGGGAATAAGAGCTGCTCGTGGCGTAGCAGGAAGTTTTCTGAGCCAGGCAGCAGTAAAGTCTTATGATTGGTTATTTAAAGACAAATCTGCAGAAAAAAGAATCGAAGCAGAAGCTGAATTGTCTAAACTGTGTGGTTATACTAATGCGGACGAAATAGCCGAAGGTAAAAAACGATATGCAAAAATAGCGGAACAAGAACAAAAAACAAAAAGAAGAAGAGCAGTGAAAAAAATAGCCGTCGGCGCAGTCGCGGGAGGAATAGCTTCCGTAGGTGTAGGATACGGAGCAGGTAAAATAATTTCTAGTGGCATAAATGCACAAACTGGTAATGGTTTAAATCCAGATAAATCTGCAACTCCAAACACAAGTGGAGGCAAAACATCTCCAAATAATACTGGACCTCTAAATAATAAAAATACAGCACCTATAGATTCAAAAAATGGGGATGGTGCTAATTCAACCAACCAACCAAATACACCAAAACCAAAAATAGAAAAAAATATTGATAATACAATAGTTCACAAAGGTCAGGGAATAGAGCACGCTTTCATAAAACAAATTGAGTCCGACCCGAAACTTGCCCAAGATTTGGGATTTAAAGGAGATGTGAATGACGCAAAAGCTTTACATAAATTTGCTCAAAATGAAGCACATAGAATAGCCCTAGAAAACAAAAAGGCAAATCTTAAAATAAGTGAAGCTGATAAAGCTTCATACAAAATTACTGGCGTAGATAATAAAGGGAAAGCAATTATTGAAGAGGGAGAGGGTAATAAAAAATATGAATATGTAGAGAAAAAAAATATCAAAACTCCAGAACAACATAAAATAAAAACTACACATACACCAAAACATGTAGAAAATGTAAAAATACCAAAAGGCTCAAATCCTATTGATCTTAATCCTAGTGATCTTTCTGATTCAAAACCGGGAGATAAAACTTTTGTTAAACCAGGAGATAAATTGCCTGCTGATCAAACAGAGTTAAAAACAGAGACAACCATAAAAGAACAAGCCCCAGCAGTGGTCACAGATGCTCCAGCCACAGATGCAAAACCTACGACTAGTCCAAAACCTTCACCTACCCCCGAAGAAATAAGTAAAGAAATAAAAACGCAAATTGAACTTACAGAAAAATACCCACAATTTAAAGGCACAACCTTTGCAAAAAATACTCTAAATATTCCAGAGGAAAAGCTAGTAGAAACTTATAAAGTCTACGAAGAAAATATTAAACAAATAACTAAAGGAAATTCTGTAGAAAACTTTAAGTCTAAAGTAGGTGGTTCACCTGCAAATAATTATATTGATGCAAAATCAGTAGAAGGTGACCTTGTCACTCCATATGTAAATGAAATTGCAAAATTAGCAAATGAAAAACCAAAGTTCGACTTAAAAAATGGTCATGAAACCCTACAAAACTTTATCGAGAGATGTGTCCTCAAGCTAACTAAAGAAGGAAAATTAGAAGAAATAAAAAATTTAAAAATTAAATAAAAAATATGAATCCAATTAAAAAAAATATAACAAATGTTCTCGAGATAGATGCTCTCCCAATAGAAGAACAACAAGAGATAATCCTCAGTGTAGGGACTTTAATTTACCAAAATGTTTTGATGCGCATCATGGAAACTATAGCTGAAGAAGAACAAAATGAATTTGAAAAACTACTTGATAACAATGCCGGACCAGATGAGGTTTTCTCTTTTTTTAAAAATAGAGTAGAAAATTTCGAAAGCATTATTGAAGAAGAGGCATTAAAATTTAAAGAAAAATCATCTAATATAATGAGCCAGATAGGCTAAAATCTGTGTTATAATGCTTCAAACATGAAGCATTTGGAAGGTTTAAATGACAAGCAGAGAGAAGCGGCCATTCATATGAATGGACCGCTTTTGATTGTGGCTGGAGCAGGAGCCGGGAAAACAAAGACTATCACTCACAGAATAGTGAACCTAATAAAAGAAGGTGTATCTCCAAATAAAATACTCGCAGTGACTTTTACAAACAAAGCTGCAAAAGAAATGCGAGAGCGGATAATAGCTGAAATAATTAAAAATTCCAATGGGGTAGAGGAGCAAAACACTAATCCTTTTGTGAGTACTTTTCACTCACTCGGAGTATATATAATAAAAGAAAATGCCAGAATTTTAGGGTTGACCAAATATTTCACTATTTTAGATGATGGTGATACAAACAGCATGATAAAAGATATCCTAAAAGAACTAGGAATAGATCCAAAACAATATGAGCCAAGGAAAATAAAAAATGTAATCTCACGAGAAAAAGGAAAATTTGTGCATTTAGAGGATTATGCTGAATCTTCAGCAAATACTTTATCAAAAATAGTGGCTCAAGTATGGAATTTATACGAAAAGAGGAAAATGAAGGAAAATGCGCTAGATTTTGATGATTTACTCTTAAAAGCTACAAATTTATTAAAACAAAACAAAGAAATTAGAGAATATTACCAAGACAAATGGGAATATATACATATAGATGAGTATCAGGACACAAATGAAGTGCAGTATCTTATGTCTAAATTATTGTCAGAAAAAAGTAAAAATATAGTAGTAGTGGGGGATGCAGATCAAAATATATATTCTTGGCGTGGAGCAAACTTAAAAAATATTTTAAGTTTTGAGAAAGACTATCCAAATGCAAAGATAATAATGCTCGAGCAAAATTACAGATCTACTCAAAATATTTTAGAGGCTGCAAATGAAATAATCAAAAAAAATAAATACAGACCTGATAAAAATTTATTTACAAAAAATGAAACAGGGGAGAAGATAGGTCTATACGAAGCACTAGATGAGACAGATGAAGCAGATTTTGTCGCGACAAAAATTCTAGAAATAATAGACAGTGGAGAAAACTTTTCCGAGCGGGGTCTCTCGCAGGCTGACGAGCCGAGAGGGAGCGCTGAACTAGCAAGTTCAGACAGCGACCCCGTCCGGAAACAGTTTTCTCCGCTGTCCCAAATATCAATTTTATATCGAGCAAATTTTCAATCACGTGCATTAGAAGAAGCCATGCTTCGCTACAATATTCCATATCAAGTACTGGGTGTAAAATTTTTTGAAAGACGAGAAATAAAAGATACACTGGCTTACCTAAGAGCTAGCCTAAATCCGCAAAGTTTATCTGATGTAAAAAGAATAATAAATTTTCCTACTCGTGGAATAGGAAAAGTAACTTTGGTGAAAATTTTTTCTGGAGATATGGAAAATCTACCGATAAAAATGCGGATAAAAATAAATAATTTTTATAAAACACTCGAAGAAATAAAAGAAAAAATCCAAAGTGACAAAGCAAGTCAGGTAATAAAATTTGTAGTAACAAAATCAGGCATAGAACATGAATTACAAAATGGCACAGAGGAAGATGTAGAGAGATTGGAAAACATAAAAGAATTGGCTACTCTCGCATTGAAATATGATAATTTGACCGAGGGTAAAGGTATAGAAAAACTTTTAGAAGATGCGTCTTTGGCGTCAGACCAAGACAGTATAATGCTAAATCAGGAAAAGAGTGAAAAGAATGTCCCGACTAAAGTCGAGGATCCACGACTCAACAGAGTCGGGACAGTAAAATTAATGACGGTCCATGCAGCAAAAGGACTAGAATTTAATCAGGTTTTTATCACAGGATTAGAAGACGGTCTCTTCCCACACCAAAGAAGAGGTGATGGAGATGACAGCAGTGACCACGAAGAAGAGCGCAGGCTTTTTTATGTAGCACTCACTCGTGCTCGTAATAAATTATTTTTATCTTTCGCAAATTTTCGTACTATCTTTGGCTCAAGACAAATAAATGCACCGTCAGAATTTATCGCTGACATACCACCAGATATTTTAGAAAAGGAGGGAGAGAATGATAGAATTAAAACGATTTATATATAAACAGTATTTAAGCCATGGCGTAAATACTGTAATTAGCAAAAATATAAAATTATGAAAGCAAAAAAATCACTAGGTCAAAACTTTTTAAAATCAAATCTGGCACTCAAAAAAATAATTGAGGCTGGTGAAATAACAAATGATGATATCGTATTAGAAATAGGACCAGGGAAGGGGGCGCTCACCGAGAAAATTTTAGAAAAAGCCAAGACTGTAGTTGCGGTGGAAAAAGACAACGAGCTTTTTTTATTACTAAAAGAAAAATTTGTCGAACAAATAAAGCTCGGCTCTCTTGTACTAGTACATGGTGACATTATTGAATTTGATTTTGCTAAACATGGCCTAGTGCAAAATTATAAAATAGTTGCAAACATCCCTTACAATATCACTGGGGCAATTCTAAAAAAATTCCTGACAGAAAAAAAACAACCAGAGATGATGATACTGATGGTTCAGCACGAGGTAGCAAAAAGAATCGTAGCAAATGACAAGAAGGAGAGCATACTATCTATCTCGGTAAAAGCCTATGGTGAGCCAAAGATGGTGATGAAGGTGCCTGCCAGATATTTTTCACCTGCTCCAAAAGTAGACTCCGCAGTAATAGCTATAAAAAATATTTCTCGCAAAATATTCAAGGAAAACAAGATTTCTGAAGAAAAATTTTGGGAAATTGTAAAATTAGGCTTTGCTCACAAAAGAAAAAAGCTCTCTGGCAACCTAAAAAGCCTAAATTTCAACAAAAAAGAAAATTTTATAAGCCTAAAAGACAAAAGACCTGAAAATCTTTCCATTTTAGACTGGATTAAACTCACAAATATATAGTTTGCTTTTTAAAAAAGTGTTACAATACAAGCATAACTAAATTAAATTGGTTAAAACAAAAAAAGGTAATCTTTATAGCCTTATCGGTGCTTTTTGTGTTTGTACTTTTTATAACAAAAAATGAAACTATTTTTAAAAATCAAATACAAAATAATGGACTTGTTTTTAATGGCAATGATAAAGTAGGTGATTTGGTAAACAGAGACACAGATTTAGATGGAGTTCCGGACTGGCAAGAAAGCCTATATGGCACGGACCCAACAAAAAAAGACACAAATGGTGATGGAGTAGGTGACAATGTAGAAATTGCTAGATTAAGTAAACAAAATCCAGCAAATGGAGAATTGGACTTGAATATAGATAATTTGGGAGACAGCACTGCGACAGGTCAACTTGCCAAAGAACTTTTTTCTACCATAGCTGCACTAAACCAGACAGGTGCAGTAGACCAAGATACAATAGATAAACTAAGTGCGACATTGGCTGAAAAGATACAAAACCCAAATAATATAAAAACATATACTATATCTGACATAAAAATATCAAATACTGATGATAAACAAGCGGTAAAAGCTTACAATGATGCTTTAAATAAAATTAATGCAAAATATCCAATAAAAACAACATTTTTTGATGTATTGGATAAATTTATAATCGATGAAGATACTGTAAATGAAAATGCACTATTGGAGCTTGATCCAATAATAAAACAAACAAACAGTATTGTGTATGAAATGTCTAAAATGAGTGTACCCTCAAGCCTCGTCATGTCCCACTTGGAGGTCTTGAACCTAATGAAAGAAATGTCAGAAAATATTAATAATATAAAATATTACAACACTGATATTATACGAGCTATGGGTGGAATAAGTAAATACACTGAAAATATGCTCGCTCTAGATACTGCAGTAAATAAATTGGCAAATATTATAGAAATTAGATTGAAATAATAAACAAAAACATTGTATAATGTAATAAAAATAATGAACTTAAAAAAAAGTACAACTAAAAAAATTTTCTCTTTCTTTTTAATTATTTTTGTTCTAATGCCGACAATTTTTTTATTTACTCCTAAAAAAGCTGGTGCGATACCGGTTGAGATAGTTGAAGATGCGAGTAAGACTTCATGGGTCACATCACTCAAAAGTATTTTTATAGGAACTACGACTGCGAGCACAGCCGCAAAAACCAGCATATCAGCAGGAACCGATCTAAAACAATGGGCATTAAAAATAGCTGAGGAAGCCTTCAGAAATATCGCTAAAAAGTCTCTACAAAAATTGACTGAGAGTACTGTAAATTGGATAAACGATGGCTTTCATGGAGCACCACTTTTTGTGGAAAATCCTAAGTCTTTTTTCAAGGATATCGCAAAATATGAAATTAAAAATTTGGTAAACAGAATAGGATATGACAGTGGTAATTTTCCATTTGGAAAAGGTTTTATTATGAGCGCTATTCAAGGATATAAAAATACTTTTGAAAGAAACGCTCAATATTCTCTAAGTAAAGTCATAAATGACCAACAGTTTTTAAGTGACTATAGAAATGATTTTAATGTGGGTGGCTGGGATGGATTTTTATTAAATACTCAATTTCCCCAAAACAACCCTATTGGCTCACAATTGATGTATTCTGATTATTTAGCGAGCAAGCTCCCAGAGGTGGAAGCAGCTAAAAATAAAGTACAAAAAACTTTAGAACAAGGGCAAGGTTTTCTTTCTCCTCAAGCCTGTCCTTCAAACTCTAAATACAATAACGCTATAAATGAATTTAAAAGACCTAGTTTTAAACCTACGACACCAATTCCTGTATATCTAGACTGCTCTTCTTATGAAGAAGAAGGCAACACTGCAGATCTTGCAATTTGTGAAAGAACAAACGCAGAATTAGAAGAAAACTACAATCTAGATGTGGGCAGTGAAAGACTCCTTTGGAATGACAAAAACTTTTGCCCAGGTGGGCTAGTAGCTACTACTCCTGGCTCAGTGGTAGCAAATCAAATAATGACTGCGACTTCATCTACATTTAGACAAGGCGAGCTCGGCATGGCTATGGGAAATAGCTTGTCTGCAATTTTTGATGCATTACTCAATCAGTTTATGTCAAAAGGTTTGACTGCAATAAAAAGTAAAATATACGCTCAGCCAAAAGACGGAGACAGAGATGACTTTAGTTATTATGGAAACACTTTTGGTGATGTCCAGACGACAAATAGCGGTACTAAATTTATTTGGGTAAAAGATCCAGTAAATGATATAGATAAACTAGAATATGATGGCTCAAAATTTATAGATAAAGAAGGACTAAAAGAACCTACTACAATATACTGCCCAGAAGGACAGACAGGTACACCACCAAATTGTATAAAAGTATTACCGACTAGCTGTGACCTAGGTGATGGTCTTCTTCGTCCGACCCCAGAATGTAATCCAACAATAATTTAAAATGAAGAAATTTTTTACATACATATTAATATTCGTCACAATATTACAGCTAGTTATTCCACCTAGCTCTGCGCAAGCGCAAACCCCAGACCCAGAAGATAATTATATGGGATTTTGTACTATAACATTGGGTGGTTTAAAACAACCGCCCAAAAATGTTACTAAAAAAACCTGTAGAGAAGAAGCGGAAAGTAGTGGTGGACTTAAGACTTGGAGTTGGTATAAAGATACTTCTACTATAGGAGGAGGAGGAGGTGGTGGCACGCCAGTTCCGCCAAGTGCAGTTACTGGTTGCTACAACACGCAAGGACAACCTGGCCCTCAGACAGATCCTGCTACTTGTATATCTCAGGGTCATAGTTGGCATATAAAAAATGGAAGTAGTATAACCAGTGGAAGCCCTACGGGTTGTTACAACGCCCAAGGGCAACCAGGCCCACAAACAGATGCTGCCTCTTGTAAAAGTACCCCAGGAAATTTTTGGTATGAAAAACCATCTGGTACAACGACCAATCCTGAGCTAAATGCTACTGGCTCAGCGACTGCTGACCCTACTGCTCCAAAAACTCCAAATGATGATATTTTTGGAAGCTGTCAGGCAACAAGCTACATGTTAATTTCTTGGAATGTCACTGGCTGTGTAGTGCGAGCCTTTCATCTTGTATTCATGGTCATACCATCTCAGATACTATATATTACAGCTTATATATTTAATGCGATGCTCGCCCTCACCCTCGGTACTGTATTATATAAAAATAGTTTTTTACCTGAAGCCTGGAGGATAGTACGAGATTTTTCAAATATATTCTTTATCTTGGTTTTGTTATATATATCTATAAAAATGATTCTGGGTTTGGGTGGAGCAGAAATAAAAAAGATGATAGCTCAGGTCATCGTGGCTGCTCTCCTCATAAACTTTTCTATGTTTATGACTCAAGTGGTCATAGATGCTTCAAACATGCTAGCCTTGATTTTTTATAATAAAATACAGGTAACCTCGCAGACATACACTCCTTTTATAAGTACAAAAAATGGTGTGCAAGACAAAGATATCGCTGGGGCCATCGCTTCCGGTTTTAATCCAGCTAAATTTATAAACCCTGCTGATGTAAAAGAAATTAATAACAAGATAGTATCTAGCGGGGGACTGTTTAATGATTTAAAAAATATAGCCAAAGATCCAAATACGACGATAAATCCACTTAGACCTGTGGATGGAACTATTACCAATCTAAAAATAGCGTGGGCTGTTGCAAAAGATAAATTGTCTAGTGGTGGAGATGAAAAAACCCTGCCTCCATCTATTGCATTGGCTGTGATTTTCACAGCTTGTGGAGTATTCTTATTTGCATCTTACGCATTTTTTATTGCTGGAATAGCATTTATAGGTAGATTAATAGAGCTTTGGATGCTGATAATCTTTTCACCTTTTGCTTTTATGTCTTTGTCAGTTCCAAAATTAAAAGGCATAGATTATTTAGGATGGGATGCTTGGCTAAAACGACTTATGAATGTGGCATTTATGGCTCCTATTTTCATGTTCTTCCTACTACTTATATCAAAGCTGGTACAGATAAACATATTTAAAGGAATGGAAAATATTCCTGGAAACACTCCTATCACAATTCCACATGTCCTTGTAATGCTTATAATTCCAGCGATTATATATATAACTTTACTTTATAAAGCAATTGATTTTGCCAGAAAAGGTGCTGGGGAACTCGGATCAAAAGTCATATCATTTGGTGAAGGTGCAGCAAAAGCCATAGGGGTAGGTGCGCTGGCAATCGGAGCGGCGGTTGCTACAGATGGAGCAAGTTTGGCTTTGACAAGTACTATTGGTAAGGCAGGAAGTAAGCTGGCTGGTTCTTCAAAATTAAAAGACATTGCTGCTGATGAAAATGCTACTGGATTCCAGAGATTTAAAGCAAGAAGTCTTATGAGCTTAGGTAAATTTGCAGGTGAGAGTGATTTTGATCTTAGAAAACTTCCTGGTGTTAAAGGAATGTACAAAAAAGCTGGCATAGAAAGCAAACCTTCTGAATTAGCAAAATCTCTAAATCTATCAGGGTCATTTAAAGATAGGAAGACTGAAAGAGACAAGAGAAACAAAGAACTAATCGAAGAACAATCAAAAGTAGGAAACGGAGAGCCAGAAGCAAAGGAGGTACGAAAACTTGAAGAGGAGCGCCAAGATGCATACTCAGAAAGACATGTAGAAGATAGAGATGGTAAAGATTATGCACCAGAGCACTTAATAAAAGAGATCGAGAAGAAAAAAGTAATGGCTACAGAAGCAGTAAACCAGAGACAAGCGGAATATAACTCTGTAAAAGATGGTGATGATAAAGAGAAAGCAAAAACTGCGTTGGATGCTTTCCAGGCTGCTACGGCATGGAAAAAGTCATTGGAGGAGCAGAGAAAAGCACTTAAGGATGCAAAAATATTTACATACACTGATGAAAAAGGTGTCCTTCAAAAACTTGATTACAGCACAGCAACTTCAACTGGCGGAGCAACAAATGAGGCTTTGGCTGAATCTCATAAAGAATTCAGCGACGCCCAGGCCGCACTAGAGGCAGCAAAAACTGCCAAGGAAGAAGCTCCTCGTATGGCTGAAATAGCTACGAAGGCAGCGACAGAAGCAGCTACGAAAGCAGCGACAGCAAAGACTACTCGTGAAGAAGCAGAGAAAAATAAAGCCAATTACCCTAACAGTGTTGAGGCAAGTGAAAAATATGATGCTGCCCTAAAAGCAGAAAAGGAGGCGATAGAAGGATTGAAGGAAGCTGATAATAAGAAAGCTGAAGCTATAAAATTCGAAACCTCTGGAGCTGATGAAAGTGTAGAAAATGCTATTACCAGGTTGAAATTTGCAAGTGAAAGCAAAGAATCAGTAAAGAAATCTATAGCAACATATGGAGTCGGTAAATCAATAAATACACTAGAAGACAAACTCATTCCAGCGGCTGAAGCTGCCCGTCACCATGTAGAAGTTAGGAGAAAGAGAGGCCGAGCAGATCTACTTGCCAACCCAAGCAAATTGGAAAAATTTATTATGCCAATAGTGGGAGACACAATGGGTCAAAGAGAAATGACTGCTTACGAAATAAGACAAGGAGTAAAACCAGATGAGAAGAAACATTAGAAATGTAAATTTATGACAGAAAACTTTAAAGAAACAATAGAAAAACAAATATCAAAACTCCCTACACTTGCTCAAAATGTCATCGCTGGTTTTGATTGGGTAAAAATCACAGAGGAAACTGGTAAAAAGTTTTCTCTTTCAGAAAGTGATGTTGATAAATTATTAGCAGAAGTTTTGATTGTATTAGTTGGAGTAGATTACCCAGATATGTTAGAAATAAATATAGAAAAAAATCTAAAGACAGAAACAGGGGTGGCTCAAAAAATATCTGAAGAATTATTTGAAAGAATATTTATTCCGATAGGCACCGCAATAGAAGAAAATGTAAAGAA
This sequence comes from uncultured Candidatus Saccharibacteria bacterium, assembly GCA_964472335.1. Taxonomy (GTDB): domain Bacteria; phylum Patescibacteriota; class Minisyncoccia; order Phycocordibacterales; family UBA9973; genus UBA9973. The sequence continues at coordinate 16,345 of CAYYJU010000005.1, forward strand.
AAACATGCATGGAAAGGAAATGACATGGAAGCAATCTGTAGACTTTATACTTTCTGGCGGAGATTACTCTATTCTTTTGGAAGCTTCAAATCATAGAGTTTACGAAGAGCCTCCACAAGTAGATCATGTCTTAGGCGCAAAAAGCATGCAAGATATGAAAGATAGATTGGTTAATTAAAATAGAATAATATTATGAACAACGACAATACAGTAGATTTACTACAAATAAAAATAGAACGAGCAAAAGAACAGCTACCAGCTGAGACTTTAAATGCAATCGCTGCGGTAGATTGGAGGGCAGCTATCATGTCTATTCGAGAGAAAAAAGGCTACAACTTTGAGCAATTGGGTGCCTTGGAGCTAGAGACAGAATTACTTTTGTGCGGATTGATAAGCTCAAATGATTATCCAAAAGAAATCCAGAGAAGAATGGATATTTCTAGAGCAGAAACAGATGAGATAATGAACCAAATGAATATTTTGGTTTTCAAAAAGATAAAAGAAGAAATAATAAAAAATGCTGAACGAAAGAGAATTTTTGAAGAAAAAAAGACAGAACAAAAAGCAGTGGAAATAGAAAAAATCCCTCTTGCTCCTACAAAAACAATGGAGTCAAAAGATACTATGGTATTAAACCGAGCAGGGATAGATGTGATACCTGCGAGCCCTCTCGAATCGGCAACAAATGAGAAACCAGCTGAAGACAGAAATGCTCTATTAAACAAGATAGAAAATCCTAGCAGTATGGGAAGCGCCGTAGTCGAGCCGATGCGAGGTGAAGCAAACACACCGGGCATGAGTAATATAAGCTCAATGTTACAACAAAAAATAGTAGGTTCAGTGCAAGTACCTATAGTAAAGACAGAGCACACACTGGAAAATATAAACAAAGACAGTCTTCCCGTAGTAGAAACTCCTGAAATTACAAGTGGCTATGCATCAAAAAAAGATCCCTATAGATTGTCACCAGACGAATAAAATTAATTATGCAATTCAAAGTTCCACAATTTTTAGAAATAGAAGACAAAATTTTCGGCCCATTTACTTTCAAAGAGTTTATCTATTTGATTGGGGGTGGGGGTATGTGTTTTGTCATCTATAAGTTATTGGGTTTATTTTGGGGTGCAATACCCATATTACTGATAGGTGGATTTGCAGGAATGCTTACTTTCTATAGACCAAACAATAAGCCATTCTTGGATATGATAGAAGCTGGTTTTAATTTTACCCTACAAAGCAAGCTGTATATCTGGAAAAAACATAAAATAAATCATGATACTAAATCAAAAATAGTAAGTGAGGATAAAAATTTAGCTATGGCAGAAAGTGGCATGAGACTGAGTGGAAACAAACTTCGAGATTTGGCATGGAGTTTGGATGTTTTAGATTTGAAAAAAGAAGGGAATTAGACCTTGGGTTCTAGTATAATACTAAAATCTAAAGTCTAGCGCCTAGGAAAGTTTCTGAAGCCTAGAAAATATAATATGGCATTAAGTGCAAAAGCAACTCAAGATTTTGTACCTATTAAAGAGGTACGTGATGGAATAATCGTCTTAAAAGACGGTGGTTTGCGTGCTATCATCTTGGCAAATTCCGTAAATCTTTCCTTGAAATCAAGCGATGAGCAGAGAGCTACCATTCTTCAGTTTCAAAATTTCTTAAATACTTTAGATTTTTCTATCCAAATATCAGTACAATCTAGAAGACTAGACATCCGACCTTATCTTTTACTTTTAGAAAATAGAATCAAAGTACAAAATGAGCCACTCTTAAAACTACAGACAAAAGAATACATGAATTTTATAATGAGTTTTACTGAATCAGTAAACATTATGACAAAAAGTTTCTTTATCGTAGTGCCTTATAGTCATACTGTCTTAAAATCTGATTCTGGTTTCTTTGGAAGAATATTTAAAAGAAAAAGTAAAGAAGATAAACAAGCCGAAAAAGAAGAAGACTTTGAAGAAAAAAAGTCACAGCTCGAGCAGAGAGTGGGGGTGATCCAGCAAGGACTTTCTCGTTGTGGTATAAAATCAGCAAAACTAGGGACAGAGGAAGTGGTAGAAGTATTCTATAAAGTTTTCAACCCTGGAGAAGTAGAAGGTAAAATCAAATTGGAATAAACATATGATGGAATTTTTTAAAAAATTATTTGGTGGAAAAAATAAACTCGGCGGAGGAAATATTTCTGCTGGAACACAGGCTTCTATCATGCCGGTATTACCAGGGGAGATATATGAATCAGCAAATATAGAGCTCCAAGACATCATCGCTCCTTCTGCCTTAAAAATTGAATCAAAATCTATAAACCTAGGTGAGAAAATAGCTCGTACTTTTTTCATAATTTCTTATCCTAGATTTTTGACTGACAATTGGTTTTCTCCAATCATAAATTTAGACAAAGTGTTTGATATTTCTATCTTTGTTCATCCGATTGATACATCACTAGCGCTCCGACAATTCCAGAAAAAAGTGGCTGAAGTCCAAAGTCAGATAAACGTGCGTGAAAAGAAGGGTATGGTCCGAGACCCGATGCTAGACACAGCATACCAAGACTTGGAAGGTTTACGTGACAACCTGATCCAAGCCCAAGAAAAAATGTTTGATATGGGTATATATATCACAATATATGCTGATACAGAGCTTGAGCTTTTCAAAGTTGAAAATGAAATAAAATCCATGCTCGAGTCTAGATTGATCTATATCAAGCCTGCTTTATTCCAACAAGAAGAAGGTTTTAAAAGTATTATTCCTATAAACACAGACCTTTTAAATATCCACCAAAAATTAAACTCCGAGCCTTTGTCTAGTATTTTTCCTTTTGTATCTTTTGACCTTACTTCTGATAATGGAATTTTGTATGGAATAAACAGACACAATTCTAGTCTAGTGATATTTGATAGATTTTCTCTTGAAAACTACAATTCTGTGACTTTTGCAAAGTCTGGTTCTGGAAAATCTTATTGCACTAAATTGGAAATACTAAGATCGCTTATGTTTGACATTGATGTAATGGTGATAGACCCTGAGAGGGAATATGAATTCTTATCTGAGGCTGTGGGTGGAAGATATTTCAATATCTCTCTTTCTTCTGATCACCACATGAATCCTTTTGACTTGCCAATGCCACGTGAAGATGAGACTGCAGAAGATGTGCTTCGTTCAAATATCATAAATTTGGTAGGATTATTCCGCCTGATGCTAGGTGGTCTTACTCCAGAAGAAGATTCCATAGTAGACCGAGCTATCTCTGAGACATATGCCATGAAAGACATCACTCCTGATTCTGATTTTTCAAATATAGAGCCACCACTATTATCTGACTTTGAAATGGTTCTCTCAGGCATGGAGGGCTCTGATGCCATAATCTCACGTCTTGCAAAATATACAAAAGGATCCTGGTCTACTTTCTTAAACAGACCTAGTAATGTAGACATAAATAAAAAATTCGTTGTATTCTCTATCCGAGACATGGAAGACGAATTAAAGCCGGTAGCTATGTATATCATCATGCACTATATATGGAATGCTATCAGGAAAAATCTAAAGAAGCGTCTGCTTGTGGTGGATGAAGCTTGGTGGATGATGAAATCCGAAGACACTGCTTCTTTCCTATACTCAATGGCAAAAAGAGGAAGAAAATATTATCTAGGATTGGCTACTATTACCCAAGACGCGGCAGACTTTATGAAATCTCCTTATGGTATCCCTATTGTCACAAACTCTTCAATTCAAATTCTCCTAAAACAATCACCGACTACAATAGATGTCTTGCAAAAAACCTTTAGCCTGACTGATGAAGAAAAATATTTACTTCTAGAATCTGGAGTAGGAGAAGGTATATTCTTTGCAGGATTAAAACACGTAGCCATAAAGGTAGTGGCTTCATATACAGAGGACCAAATAATAACTTCTGATCCATCACAAATACTTTCAAATAGAAAAGCGAAGGAAGATTATGAGACTACAGTAAAAGAGGGGAGATTGTAAAAATTGTTTTGGGTCTATTAATTAAACATGTATAATTATATTATGAACGGCAGACTTATGAAATTTAAATTATTGGTGGTATCTCTGATGGCAATCGGAGCACTCACTTTGTCTTTTACTGTAATTGCTGCATCCCCGAGCAGTATCAGCGTAGATATAGTTCCACCAAATCCAGCCCCATTGGAATCTACGACAATAACTTTGAGTAGTTATGAAAGCAATCTAGATAGTGTTTTAATATCTTGGTTTGTTGCTGGAAAAAAAGTATCTTCTTCTGTTGGAATGAAGTCATTTTCAGTGAATGCTCCAAATATGGGGGCAGAGACAAATGTAAAAGCTGTAATAGACTTACCGGATGGACAAATAACAAAAACAATTTTAATTAGACCAAATATTATGATATTGCTCTGGCAAGCTACTGACTCATATGTGCCACCATTTTATCGCGGAAAAGCATTGCCTACCTCTGAAAGTAAAATAAAAGTAGTGGCTATGCCAGAAGTAAAAACCAAATTAGGACCAGTTAATCCTAAAAATATGGTTTATTCTTGGCAATTAAATTATTCTAATGATGGAGAAAGTACTGGTTATGGTAAAAATACTTTTACTTATGTAAACGATTATTTGGAAGATTTAGAAAATATATCTGCCACAGCTACAACCACAGATGGGCAATACTCATCGCAAGCAAATATAACTATAAAATCTTATGAACCTAAAATTTCATTCTACAGAAACGACAGTGTATCTGGAATAACTTGGGATAAAGCAATCAAAGATGGATACAAAATGACAAAAAGTGAGGTCGTCGTAGCGGCTCCGTATTTTCTTTCTCCAAAAGAAATTTGGAGTCCAAATCTAACCTGGAATTGGTTTTTAAATGATTCTCTCACAAATAATACATTAAAATATAGAAAAAATTGGATACCTTTAAAGGTATCTGGTGCTGACTCAGGGTCAGCTACTTTAAAATTACAAATAGAAAATAAATATCAACTATTTGGAAATATAAGCAGGGAGATAAGTTTGGAGTTTTAATGATGAAAAAATTTTTACCTTTTATTTTAATACTAGTTGTAATCTCTAGTTTTTTTGCTTTTGCTTTTAAAATAAATGCCGAGGATGCAAAAGGTACTTGCTATAAAAATGCAGGGGAAGAAATTGCGAATAATGTAACAGAAAAGAAATGTAAAGACGCTCCTCCTCTTGGTCTTGGCGGGGAAACTTGGGGTGCAAATACTACCACACCACCAGGGGGTGGTGGCCCAAAAAATAACGAAGAAAGATACAGAGCCTGTATAGCAGACGGTGGCTCAGAAGCTGATTGTAGAAGTTATGTGTTAGCTAGTGATGGTAGCTACCATCTCCTCCAACCACTACCCTGTAAAGCAGGTGAACCTAGTTGTGAAGATGGTGAACTTAAAACTTTTGATCCAGAAGGCACCAGCAAGCTAGGAGAATACTTAAACCTAATGATAAACCTATTTATAGGTTTATGTGCTGTGACAGCTGTAGTAATGATAGTAATAGGAGGTATAGAGTATAGTACTAGTGAGCTTGTATCTAATAAGGAGGCGGCTAAAGAAAGGATACAGGGGGCTATACTAGGCTTAATGTTGGCTTTATGTTCTTGGCTTATCCTTAATACTATCAATCCTGATTTGCTTAATACTGAGATTGATATTGGTGGGGCTACTTTATTATCAGATTATGAAGTGATTCAAAATCTTAATAATAATGTAATAAATGAAAGCCCAGATATACCATTTAGTCCCGTGCCGGCAAATAATTTACAAGGTCTAGGCATCCAGTGCAATGGAGGAGGAAGCGCTGCTCTTACATCAACAGCACGATCTTTTATAGGGAAAACTGTATATAGTATGGGAAGAAGAAATACTATTAGTGGGGGGAAATTATACACAGATTGTTCAGCTTTTGTATCACAGGTTTATAAATGTGTAGGTTTGTCTAGTCCAGGAGAAACAACAAGTCAAATATTTAGTAGTGGAAATGTTACAGGCATTGGGAATATAAGCGCAGACGGAACAATGATAGGCGGTATACCACTCCGAGTTGGGGACTTACTGGGATGGAAAGCTGGTGATGGAGGAGTGCGTGTAGGACATGTTCTTATGTATATAGGAAATGGACAAATGATAAATACCTCGGGTTGCTGTGGTACTGTAATCGTAAATGTTAATAGTTCTTTTTACAAACCAAAATTAAAATACATAAAACGAATTTAATTTTTTACTTAAACTAAAAACAAAAAAAACATTAATCTCTAAACAATCCTTTCGGGGCTAAGCCCTGAAAGTAATAAATTATTATAGGATAGTACCAGTAAATAAATCTACCAAAACGTCCTACGCAAAATCATATAACCGGTGGCTGATTGCTTAGAGATTAATGTCTTCT
>CAYYJU010000006.1:0-7291 GCA_964472335.1 uncultured Candidatus Saccharibacteria bacterium
TTGCCTCGTCGGCATAACGCCAGTTTGTCTCGGATTGAGGTTCTACTCCTGCTACTCCGTCGAATACAACAACTGCGCCGTCGAGCACACGAAGAGAACGCTTTACTTCTACGGTAAAGTCGATGTGCCCAGGTGTGTCGATAATATTAAAACGATGTTTTAAATTTTTATTTTTTAAATCGTATGTAGGAGTCCAAAAACAGGTCACTGCTGCAGAAGTGATGGTGATACCACGTTCTCGTTCTTGCTCCATCCAATCTGTAGTAGTCTCTCCGTCATGCACTTCACCTATTTTGTGAGATACTCCAGTATAAAAAAGTACGCGTTCTGTCGTAGTAGTTTTACCTGCGTCAATGTGGGCAATAATTCCAATATTTCTAACTTTTTCTAAAGGATAATCTCTTTCCATAATCTAAATAATTTTGAATTAAGTAATAAAAAAGCGCCTCTAGCGCTTTTCATACTATATCTTATAAAGCCCTTTTTTGCAAATTAAGACTTGGTCATTTTATTACACCATTAGCAAGCACCGTTCTTGATGATTACTAATTCCCATTGTAAATTTGTTTTTGTAATTCATCTCGTAAAAGCTGTACTTGATAGGCCAGCTCAATTTGCTCTGATAGCTTTAAGTTTTCAGCTTCTCTTTCACTAAAATCATCGAAGTTATGATTAATTTCAGCTTGGCCTCTTAAAACACCACCTAAATCATCTATTCTCTTATTTAAATATTCGAGTAAATCTTTAGGTCGTTCATTTAACATTATGTGTAATTCTTTTGTATTATTAGTGCTCTCATCTTCAAAATGAAGCTTACTGGCTAAGCTTTGTAAATTTTCAATATTTAGACTAACTTTAATCCCAGGATATAGTTTACCTGCACCTTCCATAAACACTGATCGCGCATCATTATAATTCTTTTCATATTCACGCATATCAGATTCTGAAAAATTCTCAACATCTGTATTTTGATAATATGCCATTGTTGCAAATGCGGTAGCTAAAGCTTCAGCTACTTCTTCTGGATAGATTTCTTTACTAGCGTTTGGTTTATCTAGTTTTTGCAAATCCTTCATTTTTTCTTGAAAAAAATCGTTTTGTTCAAAAAATTCTTCTTTGTCTTTTTCTTCTTCATGGGAGGAATATTCTATATTAGTTTGAATCAATTTATTAAAGACTCTTGCCACTTTACTAAAATATCCGGGTTGTTTTAGTTCAGCTTTTTTCATTGCTTCTTGCCCTTGCGGTGTTGGCTTTTTACCAAATGAATCTTCCATTCCCATAAATTTTTTAAGTTAGACTATTAATACCTAAAGTATAGACCCTAAGAATTTTAAGTCAAACACGTGCCCGCACACTTGTACACAAGTATGCGGGTGTATTATTATTTATATATGTTTTACGTATATGTGCTGAAAAGTTTAAAAGACGAGGAGCTATATATTGGAAGCACAAATGATTTAAAAAGGAGGATCAGAGAACATCAGAACGGAAAATCATTTTCTACTCAATTCCGAAGACCTTTTGAGCTTGTATATTACGAAGCTTATAAAAACGAAAAAGATGCCCGCGAACGCGAGCATCAATTAAAATTTAGAGGCAATGCGAGAAGGTTTTTAAAAGAAAGGATTAGAAATAGTTTGCTTTAGGGATTTACCCGCACACTTATCAGCATGACGCGCCAAAGGCGCATTGTACTCAATATCATGCCAATAAGTGTGCGGGTTTACCAAGCAAAGTGAGCAAAGGCTTTGTTGGCTTCTGCCATTTTGTGAGTGTCGTCTTTCTTTTTTATAGCTGAACCTTCGTTCTTTGAAGCTAATATTATTTCTTCAGCGAGCTTTAAGTGCATTGGTGAACCTTTTTTACTGCGAGCTGCATCACGAATCCATCTCATAGCTAGCATAAGTCGGCGATCAGCACGGACTTCTCGTGGTACTTGATAGTTTGCACCTCCGATTCTTTTTGAACGAACTTCAGTAAGTGGACCAGCGTTTTTCATAGCTAGGTCAAAAACTTCAAGAGGGTTTGGGTTTCCAGTTTTTTCTTTAATAACATCAAAAGCTTGGTAGACTACTTTTCTTGAAGTCTCCTTCTTTCCAGACCACATGATGTAGTTTATAAACTTCTCCAATTTTTGTGAATTGTAGACAAAGTCTGGTTGAACTATATTTCTGTTTTTTACTTTTCTTCGCATAAATATTTAAAATTATTTCTTTGGCTTCTTGTTACCATATAGAGAACGACTCTGTCTTCTCTTTTCTACTCCTTGTGTATCGAGTACTCCACGAACTATGTGATATCGTACTCCGATAAGGTCTTTCACACGACCTCCTCGTAGCAATACTACTGAGTGCTCTTGTAGATTGTGTCCTTCTCCTGGGATATATGCTGTTACTTCCATTCCATTTGTAAGACGAACTCTGGCAATCTTTCGAAGAGCTGAGTTTGGCTTCTTTGGAGTAGTAGTCAAAACCTTTGTACAAACTCCTCGCTTGAAAGGACTAGGGAAAAATACTGGTCTGTTTTTAAGAACATTAAATCCTTTCGCCAAAGCCACAGTCTTGTGCTTTGCGTGAACTTTTACTCTATTTTTCTTTATTAATTGATTGATTGTTGGCATAAAATGCTACTCAAATTGACTATTGAAACAAAATAGCCCCAATAGGCTATTGGTCATAATATACTATTAAATAATTTAAATTGCAATACCCGTGATAAGCTTGAACAAAAAAGCTAATATTGGATATAAATAATTAGAAAAATAAACAATAAAAATAATCAAAAATATAATAGAGTATTGCTCGAGAATCTCTACTGCCCTATCAAAGGAACTCGGTAAAAATGATAGAAATATCCTAGAGCCATCGAGTGGAGGTATCGGGACTAGGTTAAATATACCCAAAGCTAGATTTACTATTACTATGGCTGAGACTATAAAATAAAAATCCGGTGACGCTCCAAAAGAAATTCCAAATCGTAGAAGAATTCCAAAAAGAATTGCTATGAAAAAATTTGCCAAGACTCCAGCACTAGCCACAGCTATAGTCCCCCATTTTCTATTACTCAAGTTGTAAGGATTGTATGGCACAGGCTTTGCCCAGCCAAACATAAAACCAGCATGAGACAATACGAGGAAAGCTGGCAAAAGAATGGACCCAAAAAGATCCAAATGTTTGATAGGGTTCAAGGTCAGACGGCCGGCATGTCGTGCAGTTTTGTCTCCAAAGTACTCAGCCATAAAGCCGTGAGAGATTTCATGGATAACTACGGACATTATGAGTATAGCTACATAAAACACGGCATTGGTTGCATTCATACGACTTTAATGATAACATAAAAAAACTATGGCGAAAATATGCGCAGTAACAAAAAAGGGTTCTATCGTCGGGGGCGGATACTCAAACCGTACTCGTGCGACTAAGTTCAACCCTACAGGTAAGAAAAGAAAGTACCCAAATCTTCAGAAAAAGAGGCTTTTTGTTCCTGAATTAAATAAAACAGTAAATATTGAAATCACAGCTCGGGGTATGCGTACAATAAACAAAAACGGCGCCTATGCCACTCTCCTAAAAGCCAGACTAATCCAAGCAAAATAAAAAAACCTCACTTGCAGTGAGGTTTTTTTATTTTATTTTAGAAACATGATCTTCTGTGCAATTTCCTCTATGTATTTTGCTAAATCTTTTTGAGAAAAACCTTCAGACATATTAAATGTATACCAGCCTTTATGTTCAGATACTTCTTTCCAGCCGTTTCGCGCGTACATTCCAGAAGATGGATTGTTTTCGTCTATGCTGTCAATTAATATGCCAACCTTGTTTGAATCTTGTAGAAATTTATTAAACTGCAACAACATTTCTTTGCCGTATCCCTCCCCTCGCTTATCTTCATTTATTTCAAAACGAACTACGAAATAAAATGGAAAGGGTGACTCAAAATAGATAATTTTTGCAAAGCCTAATACTTCACCATTCTCGTTTAAAAATTGGCGTGTTTCCATCTTATTGTTTACTGCATTTTCTAGGGATTTAAAATTAGCTTCTCCAATCATATAAACCAATATTAGTTTAATTTAGTTTAAAAAACAACATTATGCGGGTACAAAAGTCAGTGCACTTCCCTTTTTGCCGGCACGGCCTGTGCGTCCTATTCGATGAATGTATGTGTCATAAGTCTGTGGGACATCAAAGTTTATGACATGAGTCACATCTGGGATATCTAGCCCTCTAGCAGCCACGTCTGTAGCAATCAGTATATTTATCTGGTCTCGTTTGAATGAATCCAAAATACGAATTCGTTCTCGGCTTCTTTTATCACCATGAATGCCTCCGACTTTAAATCCTCTTTGTGACAATTCTTTTGCAAGTGTATCTACGCTGTGTTTCATCTCTCTAAAGATTAAAACTTTATCTGAGCCATCTTTTTTCAAGATATCGTGTAGTTGGTCAAGCTGTTCATCTTTTCCTCGATATCGTACTACATCTTGATCTATATTTTTTGCTGTCTCTCCAGATATGACAGAAATAAATTCTGGGTCTTTGAGATATTTTTCAGTCAATTTTCTAATTTCAGGAGATAAAGTAGCAGAAAAAAATAGTGTCTGTCTCTCAGTGTGAGTCTTACCAATAATAAAAACCATGTCATCTCTAAATCCCATGTCTAGCATTCGGTCTGCTTCGTCTAGGACCACAGAGTGACAATTAGCTAAGTCTAAAACTTTTTGTTGTATCAAATCTTTCAATCTTCCTGGTGTGCCGATGACAAATGACACACCCATTTTTATTTCTCGGATTTGTTTACTTATAGGTAGACCTCCTACACAAGGCGCAGAAAACATTCCAAAACCGAAAGCGAGTTTTCTAAACTCTTCATCTATCTGTAAAGCGAGCTCACGAGTAGGTGCCATGATGAGTACCATCTCCCCTTTCTTCATGCCCTTAGTCTTTGAAATCTTTTCAATTAAAGGAAGCAAGAAGGCTGCGGTCTTACCTGTACCTGTATTTGCCATACCAAAAACATCTCGGCCTTTCATGATAGTAGGTATAGACTGGTCTTGTATTGGACGAGGGTGAATATACCCTGCACGAGCAATATTTTTATGAAGCTGTGGGTTAAATGGAAAATTCGAAAAAGTATGTTTTGCAACATATGGCTTTTCTTCTACGTAGACTCCTTTTTTAATGAAACGAGAAAAATCTATCCTCTCTCCACGAGAACGTTTATTGCTACTTGGGCGTCGGCTACCACCTCCGAATCGAGGTCGAGAGCCAAAACTTGGTTTAGAACTATTAAATTTTTTTGCTCCGCCAAAGCGAGGTTTCGCTTTAAACGCGGAAGCAGGGCGTCCGAACTTGTTCGTAGACGCTGGTTTGCGTGTATACATAATTTTGGGTCACTCCCAAAATTTATGAAATGAGATGAGAATGATGTTTTTAGAATAGCATTTAAAAAGTATTTTGTCAATAAAATGAAAAGCCGTTCCTCAGACGGTTTTCCATCCAACGAAACGGCTTTGTTATTTATGATGAGGAGCTACCTTGTCCTCGCTGTTGTTTCTCAATCTTTGTCTCCATGCTTTTACATGGTTTGGATTCATGAGCTCTTCGCGTTGCCGAGAAGATAAGTTTTTGAACCACTCAACTTGCTCAGTGGAAAGATTCCCCTTCACATACTGCCCTCGAAGATTCGAGAGTAGTTCTTCAAACTCAGCCACCTGAGCTTCTACATTCTTACTAAAATCGATAGTTGGCATAATCACCTCGTTTTATTTTTTTGAGATAAATCTCATTTTACTTCCGCTCTTGAATTTACATTCAAACGAGTTAGTTGTCAAACTGGCATAAATTATTAAAGGAAAGTATACTAAATATATGCAAGGTAAACATGTAGACGAATCATATTTAGATTTACTAGAACATATTATAAAGAATGGTGCGACAAAGACTGACCGCACAGGTACTGGCACAAAAAGTGTATTGGGCTACCAAATGCGATTCAATCTTGCCGATGGCTTCCCTCTCCTGACGACAAAAAAGGTGCCAATCAAATCAATTATTCATGAGCTCTTGTGGTTTATGCGAGGAGATACAAATTTAAAATATCTAGCAGACAATAATGTCCACATATGGGATGAGTGGCCTTACAAAGCATATTTAATTAGAAATAATATTCCTGTACCAAAAACTGGATCAGACCAATGGAACACAGGCATAAAAGAATTTATTGAAAAAATAAAAAATGATGAAACGTTTGCAAAAGATTATGGAAACCTAGGTCCAATTTATGGATACCAATGGCGAAGCTGGCCAGCACCAAATGGTAAACACATAGACCAGCTCGCAAAAGTAATAGAAGATATTAAAAAAACCCCAGACTCACGCAGACTGATTGTCTCTGCTTGGAATGTAGCCGATATAGATGAGATGGCAAAAGCAGGGCTTCCCCCTTGTCATTGTTTCTTTCAATTTTATGTCGTTGATGGCAAGCTTTCCTGCCAGCTGTATCAGCGAAGCTGTGATACATTTTTAGGAGTACCATTTAATATTGCCTCGTATTCAATCTTCACTATGATCATAGCTCAGATATGTGGCCTTGAAGCCGGAGAATTTGTCTGGACTGGTGGCGATGTGCACCTTTACTTAAATCACTTAGAACAAACAAAGCTTCAGCTCTCTCGTAGAAATGATATACGCCCAATGCCAAAAATGAAAATAAATCCTGATAAGAAAAAAATAGAAGACTTCACCATAGATGATTTTGAATTAGTCGATTACAATCCCCACGAAAGTATTAAAGCGCCTATAGCCGTATAAAAAATGATTTCAATCATTGCAGCAATTGGTAATAATAATGAGTTGGGTAAAAAGAATGCTCTTTTGTGGGATATGCCCGCGGACATGAAACACTTTAGAGAGACCACAAAAGGCCACACTGTAATAATGGGTCAAAAGACTTTTGAATCTATAGGTCGCCCACTACCAAATAGAAAAAATATAGTTTTAACCAGAGACAGCTCTTTTAAAGCTGAAGGGGTAGAAATTTCAAAATCCCTAGAAGAGACCCTCGATTCTTTTAAAAACTCATATGAAGAAGTATTTGTAATAGGTGGAGCACAAATATATAAACAAAGCCTAGAGCAAGCAGACAGACTTTATATAACTCATGTAAATATGACCGACAAAGATGCAGATGCATTTTTCCCAGAAATTATTCCAATTGTTTGGAATGAGACAAAGCACGAAGAACACAAAAAGGATATAGAGAATCCTTTTGATTATACTTTTTCTAT
>CAYYJU010000006.1:7391-22468 GCA_964472335.1 uncultured Candidatus Saccharibacteria bacterium
AGCACGAAGAACACAAAAAGGATATAGAGAATCCTTTTGATTATACTTTTTCTATTTACGAAAAGTTTTTCTAAACTATTGATCTTTGTAAGATTGAATTTCTTTATGTAAAATCTGTAATTTTACACCAGCCTTTTTAAATACAGCTTTAGTTTCTTTTGTCGCATGATAATCTCTCAAAGCAATAACAGACTTGATGCCTGCATTTATAATTGCTTTAGCGCATGTATAACATGGAACCATTTTACAATATAAGGTCGATCCATCTATGGGCACACCCACACGAGCAGCATTTGTGATTGCATTTAATTCAGCATGAGCTGTCCTAATACAATGACGAGACACAGCTCCATCTTCATGGGTGACTGTATGCATTTCATGTCCAACCTCATCACAATGTGGTAAACCGACAGGTGAACCTACGTATCCAGTAGCGAGAATTCTTTTGTCTTTCACTATCACAGCCCCTGCATGCCCCCTGTCGCATGTGCCACGAGAGCCTACAAGCTCGGCCATTTGTAAAAAATATTCATCCCAGGATGGCCTCGCCCGTCTGGCTATGGCCAAGGGTCGTTTGTGCTTAATTGTTTTTTTTGTAACTTTTTTCATTCTAATTTTTTAAATCACTCAAGTATCTCTGGCACAAAATGTTAAATCCATTTATCACCCCTTCTATTTTTTTATCTTCCTCGCTCATAACAAGTCGGTTTGGAAATTGACTTATCAAAGTTTTGAACACTTCGTCTAGAAAATAGAGTAACTTGGTTTTATCTCTACCTTCATTGAATTCTTCCTGAAAATCTTTCAAGGTTTGATTTACACTACTAAACTTTGCTTCACCTTCTAGTTTGCTGATGAGCACGCTCAAGGCTTCCTTTATCTCTGCGGAAGTTCTAGAGTGGTCTGGAGTTGGGATTGGTTGTGTATTTTCTATAGCCATAGTCTTGTGAATTTTAAGGATCTATATCAGTCTTTACGCGAATAAACACATCTTTTCCTTCTGGAGATTTTGTCTTTATATATTTTCTATTTTTATTTATTTCAATTTTACGAAGTAACTCACCTTCTAAGTCAAAACCCATGGATTCACACATCCCCAAAATAAATATCATCACATCAGCAAATTCTTCAGCTACACCCTCTTGGTTTTTATTGTGTTTAGAAAATGCTTCAGAAAGCTCTTCGTGTGCTCGGCAAAATTCCAAAGCCACATCAGTAGTATTAAAGCCTTTCTCCAATTTATTTCGCATTACCTCTTTTTGTAATTCTTTCAAGTCAATCATATTTTTATGATACTCCTAATAATTAAAAAATCCAGCAATTTCTTGCTGGATTTTTTGTTCATTATTATTTTACTTCGATTCCCATTGAGCGAGCAGATCCTGCAACAATGTTTATCATTTTATCAATTCTTGCAAGTTATTGCTTGAAAATTGCTAGAATCTGTACTAAGTAGTTTGGGTTTACCACTAAAGTCGCCGACGTATTCGTAAACTCCGTTTCTGTCAGCAATTCTACCATACAAACCAGATCTAAAAGTATTTGGATCTATTCCTTCAACCAATATCATTTTAGATGGGTAGTTAAAATAAACATGATTCTTGTCTTTAAAATAACTTTGATTGCAATCTACGTTAATGAAAGTAGCACCATCAGCCTCAGGAACAAGAGTATAAAATTGGTAAACATTAGTTCCATCGCTGCCAACTGGTACTAAGGATCTACCGTCAGCGGTTTGAAGGAAAGCAAACTTCGATGGGTTTGCCCCTTTTAAAATTACTCCATCGTAAACCACTCTAGTGCTGTCTTTTAAAGCATTACCATATTTATCTATTACTTGGAATTTAGACTTAGGATCCTTCTCAATAAGCACTGCTTCTGGAGTAAGGTTTCCTACCCAAATTAAGTAGTTTTTGTCTTCGTAGTAATTTTCATTAAATTTTTTAAAAGTTTTATTATCCAATCCAGTAACTACTTTTCCATTAAAAAATAGTTTATCCGGATAAATTTGCCAATTACCTTCAATAGTTGGCTTCACTCCCATGTCGTCATTTTTTGCAACTCTAATTAGATATCTTCGAAACATAACATCCTTTTCATTAACTTCTTGTGTTTCTTCGTGGTAATTCCAGTTTGCATCAGATGCATAACCACTATCTAGTAAAGAAAAGGTGTTGGGATCAGCCCCATCTACGATTTTTCCTTCCAAAAAAACGTGGTTTTTATCTTTTGCGTAAGCAGTCCCTACTAAATAATTGCCATCATTGTGATCCGGAATGACAGCAAAGCTGTCTTTGTCAGCATCTTTCATAAACTCATAGTTACAACTAGAACCAAAAATATTAGAGCAGGAAGTTTTAAAATAAATTCCTTGCCAACTTTTAGCATATTTATCGTTTAAGTCTGTTTTTTTGCTGATTCCCGTATTGGTTAATTTCCCAATTACGATAAAAGCAATTGTTGCTAATCCAAGAATAAAAACTAGAGCAACTATTACAATAGTAGAAAGTATTTTATGTCTCTGAAACCAACTTTTCTGCTCAGTAAGATTCACATGTTCAACTGTTGTTGCTTGGTTTAATTCTGGTTTTAATTGATCCATTTTTGCTTAGTTATTTGGCTTTTTTATTATACCATTTTTGCCTTAAAATTAAAAAAGCCAACGGTTTCCCATTGGCTTTTTATACTAGTTTTAAATTTATTTTACTTCGATTCCCATTGAGCGAGCAGATCCTGCAACAATGTTTATCATACCTTCATCGTCTTTAGCATTTAGATCAGCAGCTTTTTTCTGTCCAATTTCAAGAGCTTGAGCTCGAGTAATCTTTCCTACTTTTGTAGTTGCGTTCTTTCCAGAACCCTTTTCTACTCCAGCTGCTTTTAAGATAAGTCCTGTTACTGGCGGGGTTTTGATTATGAAATCATAAGTTCTATCTTCAAAAACACTTATTACCACAGAAACCTTATCTCCTGCCATCTTTGAAGTTGCTGCATTAAACTTGGTAACGAAATCACCGATGTTTATACCAGCCTGACCGAGCGCCGGACCAAGTGGTGGAGCAGGGGTTGCTTTCGCAGCCTGTATTTGTAATTTAATTTTTTTGGTTATTTTCTTTGCCATATATGTTTCTCTACATTAACTTAAATTTTCTTAACTTGCAAGAAGTCCAATTCTATTGGAGTTTCTCGACCGAACATTGAAACTAATACTTTTACCTTACCTCTGTCTTGATCTATAGAGTTTACTTTCCCCTCAAGATCTTTAAATGGTCCATCTACAATCAAAATACTCTCACCAACTGTCATATCAATATTGTGTTTTGCTGTAGCGCCTTCCATTTTACTAAATAGGTAATCTACTTCTTCCTTTTTAAGTGGAACTGGATTTACTCCTGCACCGACGAATCCTGTCACTCGTGGAGTATTTCGCACTACATACCAAGAATCATCTGTCACTATCATGTCTACCAACAGATAACCTGGGTAAATCTTTTCTTCTACTTCTACTCTCTTCCCTCCTTTGATTTTTATCTTTTTCTCAACTGGAACAATGACACTAAAAATCTTATCGTTCATTCCAAGTGAATCAATGCGCTGTCGTAAATTACGCAAAACAACATTCTCATACCCAGCATAAGTATGAATAGCGTACCAATTTCTTATTCCTTGTACTTCTTGTTTTGCCATAAAATTTTAAAAACCTAAAATGAAATCAATTTTGCCAAGCCTTTTGAGAAAAGGTAGTCAAAAATACCTAAATAATAACCAGTCAGAACAGATAAAACTATAACTATTAGAGTATAGTAAAAAGTTTGACTTCTTGATGGCCAAATTACATGCTTTAATTCTATCTTTGTTTCTTTAAAATACTCTATAATTTTTGACATATATTTTATATATTTTTACCCCTCTTAAAAAAGCCCCCGAAAGGGCTCTTTTAATAATACTCTTTTTTGTCTAAATAGTCAAATTACCTTATTTCGTAAGTTATTGTGACATTTGAAGTAATTTTATTCTCACCTGTTGGAAGCTCTGGAGATGGAGCAGATTCTGCAACTGCCATGGTGTCTTTTGCCATCATGCCACCTGCATACATAGGTATAGGATAATTACCATTTTCAGTAAAGTTCACGATGCGTACAAGGTTTACACCTAAATCTTTTGATAATTTCTTTGCTTTTTCTTTTGCTTCTTCTATAGCAACCTTGCGGGCTTGGGCTTTCAATGCCTCTTCGTTTTCAATTTTAAAATTTGGTCCAGCTAAATTTGAAACACCAATATCACCAATACCCTTTACTATGTCTCCTGCTTTAGTAAGATCACGAACTTTTACTGTGATACTCTCAGATACTTCATAGCCTGTTATTTTTGGTTCACTCTGACGGCAAGGAACTCCGTATCCTCCATAACATGGTGTTCCATAGTCATATTTTGGATAAGAATTATATCCTTCTGTTTTTATATCTTTCTTTGCTATTCCACTTTTATCCAGAAAAGCCAAAACTGCTGTCTCTTTTTCAGTGACTTTAGTCTGAGCATCTTTCATTTCTTTTTGATTATCTGTAATTGTAAAATTAACTTCAGCTATATCTGGTTTTGCTGATACTTCACCCTTACCCTCAAAAGAAATAACGTTTGAAGCCGGAGTTCCTCCACCTATAAACTTCAATCCTTTTACCTCAGATACGATCAAAGTACCTACATACACACAAGCTAAAATAGCTAAAACAAACAAAACTTTCATTAATTTACCCTTATCTTGCATTAAATTTTCCATAAATTATATATATTATTAATAATAAAAATCATTATATCACAGGAGTTCTTAATGGTCATCAATCCCCTGAATCAGCTTTGCTGGACCTGGTTGAATTATGATTCCAGTAGATGGAGTTATCTTACGACGACCAGGTAAAAAATTATTACTTTCTGGTGGGGTGACTACTGGTGGCACCACAGGAGGCGGAGTCTGCTCTATGGGAGCTGGTGGTTGTGTCTGTATTATTTGTTCTTCGACTTGAATTATTTCTTCCTCTATTGTCTCTACTTCTTCTTCTATCTCTTCTACTATTGTTTGCTGGTTCACTACCTCTTCTGGAGTTACAGGAGGAGTATTGTTGTCTGTAGTTGGCTGTGAATTTTCAGATACAATGGCATTGGAAATATTTTCTATAACTTTATTTATGGCCTCTCCAGATGGAAGCTGTTCCAAATAAAGATTGATCTGAGTTTGAGAAAGTCCTGAGTTTTCTGGTGTAAAACTCTGCACTGTATTAAAAAGGTTGTCTAAGAAATCTTTTATCTTTTCGGCGTCTTGTCTTATTTGCTCTGCTTCTTTTGTATCAATATTTCCTATATATAAAATGTCAGTTTTCTTTTTCCAGTTTAATATTAATTGATTGATCTCTTTTCTGCTTTCACTTACGGAATTTCTTTCAGCAAAATTTACGACGATAAATTCTGGATTGGCTCCATCTGGATCAGTGAATAAAAAATTTGTCTGTTTGACTAATTTTACAGCTTCGTTCATTTGAACCTGTATATCGAGGCCGAATGAAAAATATTTACTTAGGCTATCTATCATGCCACCTAGAGTTTGCTTGGCTTTATCTAATTTATCTTTTGCGGAACTCAATTTCTGGTCGAGGAGACTTTTTTGTGCAGATAAATCTGTATTTTTATAATTATTAACAATAGAATAAATACCAAAAATAAGTGCAAAGAAAAACAGCACTACTAATATTATTGATACGATGGTCTTACTCATATTTAAATTATAACACAGCTAAATAAAGTTGACCTCTGGTATCAGCCTTACTCCGAATTTTACAAAAACTGATTGTATGATGTCGTCTGATAATTTTTTTATATCTTCGCCATTCCCTCCACCATAATTTACTAATACAAGTGCATGCTTTTCATGTACGCCAATATTGCCAATCCTGTAGCCCTTCCAGCTTGTACCCTCACTTGGCCCACAAGACTCTATCAACCAAGCAGACGGAATCTTTATTTTATTTCCTTCTTTAAAATATTTTAAGTCTGGAAAACTTAAAATTAAAGTATTAAATTTCTCTTCTTCTATAAAAACATTTTTAAAAAAACTTCCGGCATTGCCTATAAACTTTGGATCTGGAAGCTTGCTACGTCTTATAGCTGACACGGCATCACTTACATCTTTGGGTGAATTTATCTTGATTTGATTTTGATTTAAATAATCTTCTAAAATTTTATAGGAAATATTTTTATTTTCTTTTTTATTTAACTTCAGTGTTATGGCTGATATAAAATATTGTCCTTTTAGCCTACTTTTAAATACACTTTCTCTATAACCAAACTCACATTCATTTTTTAAAAAAACTTTTTTTGTGCCTTCTGTCGAGTTGTACGCCTCCACGTTTTCTAATGTATCTTTTAGCTCAACTCCATAAGCACCTATGTTTTGCACAGGAGCACCACCTACTGTGCCAGGAATTAAGGCTAGATTTTCAATACCCCAATAGCCACGATCTACTACAAAACAAACCAAGTCATGCCATCCTACCCCGCTCATAGATCTGACCAATACATAAGTATCATTTTCTTCAAGAATTTGAATTCCTTTTAACTTATTTAAAACGACGACGCCGTCAAAATCCTTTGTAAATAAAATATTACTACCCCCACCTAAAAATACTTTGGATTTTTGGTTTAATTCTTTTGAAGAAAAAAATTCTTTTAAATCTTCTTCATTATTTATCTCTACAAATTCTTTTGCTTGAGATTTTACTCCTAGAGTATTGAATTTAGTTAAATCAAAATCCTTTAAAATCTCCATGTTTAAATTAGGAAAGAAATTATTGCGCCGACTCCAACCAAAGAAAGTAAGACAAAAGTAAGCCATCCAATAAAATTACTAATAGGACGGTTTTTAAAATTACCCATTATCTGTTCATCACCACTGATTTTTACAATAAAGAAAAGCATAAATGGAGAAATTATGCCGTTTAATACTGCTGAATATATCAAAGCTTTAATTGGGTCAATGCCGACAAAGTTTAATCCTATACCCAAAAACATTGCGACAATAATAACACCATAAAAAGAAGTGGCTTGTTTAAGTTTCCTATAAAGTCCAGTCTTCCAACCAAATGATTCTGAAATTGCATAAGATGCAGATCCAGCAAGAACTGGAATAGCCAAAAGCCCTGTCCCTATTATGCCTATGGCAAATAAAAAGAAAGCAAAGTCTCCAGCAAATGGACGCAATGCTACAGCTGCATCAGAAGCTGTAGCAATATTTGTAATACCAGCACTAAACAATGTAGCGGCACAAGCAGCAATAATAAAAAACATTATAAGATTAGAAATAAACATTCCAGACCACACATCTATACGCATTTTTTTTATATCTTGTTCAGTATTGTTATTTCTCCTTTTTTCTTCTGTTTTTTCTCCATGTAAAATTTCTTCTTCTACTTCTTGAGAAGATTGCCAGAAAAATAAATATGGGCTAATCGTAGTCCCCAAGGCAGCACATAAAAGTATCACTACTTCTTTTGAAAAATGGAAATTTGGTATTACAGTATTTTTAATAACTTCTGCCCATTGTATATTTACAGAAAAGGCTGATACCACATAAGCAAAGAGAACCAAGGTGAGATATTTCAAATAGTGAGCATATTTTTTATATGGTATAAAAATTTGTAGGAATAAAGAGGAAAAAGCGAAAATTAAAATTAATATAGTAAAAGAAAAATGCGGGAAAATTAACTGGACAGCTTTTGCCATGGCTCCCAAGTCTGCTCCTATATTAAAGACATTGGCAAACAAAAGAAGAGTAGTGCATAAATAAAGAATTTTCTTTGAGTAATATCTACGAATATTTGCTGAAAGACCTACCCCAGTAGTCAGACCAATACGTGCGCACATCTCTTGGACCACTCCCATGAGCGGAAAAGAAAAAAGCGACAACCAGATTAATCCAAATCCTTGTGAAGCACCTATTTGAGAGTATGTAGCAATACCTGAAGGGTCGTCGTCAGCTGCACCAGTAGTCAGACCTGGACCTAAATTTTTCCAATAACCCACTGCTGCTTTTACTGGTCGCTCTTGCTTGATGTCATTTTTTAAATCAGAGCCAATCTCTACTCCTTTCTCTAAGATTTCTGCTGGGGCACTAAATATTTTTTCTAATAAAGTTTTCTTCATTGTTCTAAGTATATAACGAAACTGTACCGAAAGTAAAAAGGCCCCGCTCTACTGAGCGGGGCCAATCTGATAATTTGTTTGCGAACTTACTGAACTATCCAGCTCGTTCTGTTTTTGAGCTCGACGGAGTCGCCGAGAGGTTTATGGGGGACGACCAAGTTAAGGTCGGGTTTGAAAATGAGCGCCGGTCGACGCAACGAGAAAATCTCTTTGAGCCACACCCATTTAATTAGGGCGACGCCACGCCGCCGATAAAAAATAGGAACATAGAGACCATCGGGGTGCTGAGCAACCGACTTCCACATTGGAAATTCATATTGCTCGAAGAAATATTGAGTATCTCTTCTTTGCATCTCCATGCCGTCTTGCAAACTAGCGCAATCACGCAACAAATTTGACGCCTTAAGGGCTTTGTAAATCACATAGCCCACTTCTTCCCCTTTCTTTCGTTGGTTTGGGTGTGTCCAGATGTCTACATCCAAAGGGATTCTGTATCTGGCCGGACCAGATGTTTGTAGCTCTGGGTGGAGGAACTGTACGCCTGGCGCCAAAATTGGAATTTTCCTATCTTCAACGATTATGATTTCGTTGGACATGTTACTTTCTCCTATCTAACTTTTTTGATAGTCAAAGACTTTAAAATATAAAGAACTTTGCCTTTATTTTTATACATTAATTTTACTATTTAGTCAAGCTCGTAATACTGAAATGGAGCCGTCTTTGTTTAGTTTTATCACTTTTGAAGCATTTCCTTTTAGTTCTCCCCCATCCACGTAAAACTCTACATAATCACCGAAATAGGCTTTTGCTTCATTAATATTTACAGATGGAGGCATTCCTTCTATGTTTGCAGAAGGTGCGACGAGTGGACCCGTCTCTTTTAATAATTTTCGTAGTTCACTTTGGAGAGGGATTCGAAAAGCCAAAGTATTTGTACCTCTATGTAGATATTTTAATTCTTCATTTTGACACTCCAAGATAAAACTCGTAGGTGTCGAAAAGTTTTCAATTATATCCTTTTGTTCCTCTCTTAAATTTACAGAAAATTTTTCAAGCTCACCTGTGTCGCTGATTAATATTATGCATGGTTTTTCTGGTGATCTTTTTCTAGTTTTATATATACGTTCCACCACCTCTTTATCGAGTGCATTGCCGACAATCCCATATATAGTATCAGTGGGCATGATCACGATTTTATTATCTTTTAAAAATTTTACTAATTCTCCATTATTCCAGATGTTTTGCTGTAATGACATAAAATGTATTATATCAACAAGTGAGGAGTATGAATAATTTTATTTATTCAATATCCGAGCGAGGTTGATATATGGTATATTAAACCATATAATATAAAAATGATAAAAAAGATTGTAAGATTTTTTGATAAATTGGAAGACAACATAAGGGGAAGATTGAGTCATAACCCTATTTTATACGCTATTATAGGGGGTATAGGCATAGTCTTGTTCTGGAGAGGCGTCTGGCATACTGCTGATGATATTGGAATAGGGTCTATCACTTCACTTATAGTAGGAACTACTATTTTACTCTTGATAGGAGTGTTTGTATCAGCATTTATAGGAAATAGATTGATTATTTCAGGACTAGCAGGAGAAAAAAAATTGGAAGAAAAAGAAAAATCAGAAATTGAGACAGAAGAAGCTCAAATAAAAAATCTACAAAAAGCTGTGACTAGACTGGAGGAAAAGCTAGAACACATAGATAATGATATAGAGGGTAAATAAAACTAGGAATTATCTTTTTTAAAAAATTTAGTACTACCGTAGCCAAAAGCAAGGAGTATAATTGCAGCGGAATACACTACCAAGTCTTCTACTTCCCATGCTCCAAATTGAATAAACATAGTAGTAACAGAAAGTGCAAAAAATATTGCAATTGAAATTGTAGTGATTCGTGTAAGATAACCCATGATAAACAATAACCCAAAGATTATTTCAGCAAAACCCACTGAAAGCACAAAGAGGTTGTCATTGAACCAAAAGAAGAGTGGTTGCATAAAATTCCAATCATGAATTTGTAAAAAAGCTAAGCTAAGCTCGGGATACATTAATTTTTCTGAAAAAGCTAAGACTATTAAAGACACACCGGTCCCTATTCTTACAAATTCTACTGAGTATTTATTCAACTTAAATATTTTTGAATCAACCGGAGAATTTTTTATTAAAAAATAAATAGCCAAAGAAACAAGTATTAAATTTTCAGAAAAAGCTAATGGTCCATTTAAAATACCTACTCCTATAGAGAAACCTAATAAAATAATAGACGCGATGCGTGGATAGAAATTTAAAATATACATCAATCCTATAATTGCTTGAATAATAGAAAGAATGAAAGTAATAGTGTTAGTGATTTGTATATCTGGGACAATAATAATTTTCCAAATAAAACTTACAGAAATCAAAAATAGTCCTAAAATAATTTGAGCGACTCTGTTTATAGAATATTCATGATCTATCCCAAATTGGACTAATTTTTTAGGAGCTTTGATAATTTTATCTAAAAAACCGAAAACAATGACAGCCACCAAGGTAATAAGTATCCATATTATTACTTCTTTGCTATTGATAGAGAAAAAAGGTGTCATTTTGTGAGACTGCTCTATGACATCTTCACTGTCTACAAACCACTTCACATGAGCAGACGCAGTCGAAAATGATAAAAAATAAAACAGCACTATATAGAAAAAGTTTTTCATACCTATATTATATACCTCATATATAGTATGTGAAGTAAAAAAATTATTTACTATACAAATAGTGACTTAAAAGAAATTAATAGTGAAACTATACATACCCATCCCGCAGACTCCCTGTAGAGGTTCCCCAGCTATTGGTACACCAATATCAATTTCAGTTTCTCCTGTTTGTGGTAAGATTTTTTGGAATCCAACAGAACGAATAACTAGTGAAGCTGAGCAGTCATATGTACCATTTGTTTTTACTATAAGTTTTGTCGGGATGCCGGCTTGTGCTGTCGAGGTAATCGGAGAGTACCCACCTTTTGCATTGATGGTAATATATTGAACACCCTCTTTTATTTCCACTGGTGCAGTAACTAAATTACTATTTTTATTTGAGCCAGCTATAAAAATAACTCCAATAATTCCGACAAGAAGTATGGTGATTATCATAAAAATAGTTTTATTTGTACCACTAGAAGTTTGTTTGTTTTTATTTTTATTACTCATATTAAATATTGAATATTGGATTTATAATACCAAGCCCTGCGAGTCCTGCCAATAGCGCAAACAATCCAAGCCCTATTACTACCACTCCAGCAGATTTAAAAAATAGTGGCGCGTGCTTACTGTGAGCAAAAGAGGCTGATCCAAAGGATAGAAAAGCAAGCATTGGTAATGTACCTAAGGCAAATGCAAACATTATAAGAAAACCAGAAACAAACGAACCACTTCCAAGTGCAGTGACCTGCATTGACTGAGTGAAGCCACAAGGTAAAAAGAATGTGCCGAAACCAACTAAAAGAGGTGCAAATGTCTTGTGTTCTATTTTCCTAAAGAAATTAAAGATTCCAGAAGGTAGAGTAATTTTATTCTTGGCAAATACTCCAACTAAATTCAACCCCAAAAACAACATAACCAAAGATGCAATAATTCCTAAAATTGCGGTAAATGTAAAATTAATCCCTAAGGCATTACCAGCTAGACCTAAGACTCCACCCAAAACTGCAAAACTCACTAATCTTCCGGTATGAAAAAGTAAGAAAGTTTTCGTGTCACTTACATTGTCCTCTGATATCTTTGCAGAAAGTGACAAAACTAAACCACCGACTATAGCCAGGCAACTAGACACTGAAGCAATAAGTCCGATAATAAAAGCAGTTACTGGTGTTGTAGTCCCTCCTATGCCCAGATTGAGAATGCTGGATTTTTGCAAGAGAAAAAATAGAATTAAAAAAAGAAGTCCTATAGGTATAGCTTTCCAAATAATACCATCACTTTCGTTTTCTTCTGTTTGTTTTTCCACTGACAACATATAACCATTTGATTTTATCTTACTTGTCAAAATATCTGCCAAGGATTCCGGACTGTTGTCGCTGTCGGTTTCTATATCTACAGTCTCTCTCCTTAAATCTACTTTTACACTCTTGATAAAATCTTGTTCATGTAAAACATCCTCAATCAAGATTTTACAAGATGCACAATGTGTACCGGACACATGAAATTTATATTTATTCATAAGTTTTTTATAATCTCTTACTTTTAATCCTAAGCGAATTCGATACTACAGACACACTCGACATAGCCATCGCAAAACCTGCAAATACTGGTGAAAGTAGCCAACCGAATATTGGATAAAATAATCCGGCTGCGAGTGGTATACCTACTATATTATATATGAATGCCCAGAAAAGATTTTGCTTGATTCCACGCATTGTTATCTTTGAAAGCCTGATTGCTTTTACAAGCTTTGAAATATCTCCACCGAGCAAGGTAATACCAGCAGATTCTATCGCCACATCAGTGCCTGTGCCCATAGCAATACCCACATCAGCCTGTGCAAGCGCAGGAGCATCATTGACGCCATCCCCTGCCATAGCTACTATGTGCCCATTCAATTGTAGTTCTTTTATCTTTGCTAGTTTGTCCTGTGGAAGCACGTGAGCCATCACCTCATCTATGCCTACAAGTGAAGCCATATGTTTTGCTGCTCTCTCATCATCTCCGGTAACCATAATTACCTTAATGCCAAGTTTATGAAGATCCTCTACGGCTTTCTTTGATTCTGGTTTTATTTCATCAGCTACCATAACAAAACCGAGAACCTTTTCTTTTGTTGCCAAAATTACTGGTGTTTTACCTTGAGCTGTAAATTGTTCCAATTTAGAATTATCAAATGCAAGCCTCAGGTCTTCTACTAATTTTGCATTTCCAATAAAATATTCTTGTGCCTCGATTGAGCCCTTCAAACCTTTGCCTTGTATGCCTTCAAAATTAGAAACCTCTGATATTTCTACTACTTTTTCATTTGCATAATTAACAATTGCATTTGCAATAGGGTGCTCTGACTTTTTTTCTAGTGAAGCAAGTATGGAAATAAATTTATCTTCTCCTAGGTCGGAAAAATTTTGAATGTCTACGAGTGTAGGTTTGCCAATAGTAATAGTACCTGTCTTGTCTACAATTACTGTATCTACAGTATGGAGTTTTTGTAAGGTCGCTGCGTCTTTGATTAAAATACCCTCTTTGGCTCCTTTGCCAACTCCTACGATGATTGCAGTCGGAGTAGCTAGACCAAGAGCACAAGGACAAGCGATAACCAAAATACCCACAAAAGAAACTAATCCAAAAGAAAGTGCTTGTGAGAATCCTAAGTATTGCGTTCCAATGATTAGCCATAAAACTAAAGTAAGGAAAGAAATACCCAATACAACTGGCACAAAGA
Organism: uncultured Candidatus Saccharibacteria bacterium; assembly: GCA_964472335.1. Lineage (GTDB taxonomy): Bacteria > Patescibacteriota > Minisyncoccia > Phycocordibacterales > UBA9973 > UBA9973. Next base: position 21,005 of record CAYYJU010000006.1, read on the forward strand.
TGCTGGAAATTTTATCAGCCAAAGCTTGAATGGGCGCCTTGCTTCCTTGTGCTTCTTCTACCATTTTGATTATATGTGCCAAAAGTGTTTCAGAACCAACTTTGGTAGCTTTAAAAGTAAATGCCCCAGTCGTATTTATAGTACCAGCCACTATACTATCCCCTACTTTTTTACTAGCTGGCATCGGTTCACCTGTGACCATTGATTCATCAATAAAAGATGAGCCGTCAGTAATTATTCCATCTACTGGGATTTTTGCCCCTGGTTTTACGATTATAAAATCTCCATGCATTACTTGGTCAGCTGGGATTTCAATTTCTTTTCCGTCTTTGATCACCAAAGCTGTCTTTGCTTGCAGATTTAAAAGTTTTTCGATGGCGTCACCGGTTTTCAATTTTGATCTAGTTTCTAAATATTTTCCTAAAGCTATAAATGTAATGACTATAATAGTGACGTCATAGTATGTGGCACTTACATCTATAAACTGACGAAGTGGCTCTTCAAAAGCTGTCACCACAAAACTATATATAAAAGCAGACACCGTGCCGATACCTATCAGTGTATCCATATTAGCTTTGCCATATCTTAAGAAACGATAAAAACCAAGAAGATATGGTTTCCCAACTACAAAGAGAATGTATGTGGCCATCAATGGCAAAAGGTGGTGGAAAAATTCTTCAACCATAAAACTCATTTCTGGAACAATATTATATTTTGCCAAAATTTCCCAAGACATCACAAATATACTAATGAATGCGAGTGGAATTGCTGATATGACTTTATTTCTCATTTCTTTTATTTCTGAAAATTTACTTACCAAACTTTTTATTGTGGGTAATATTAAAGAATACCCTAGTGGTTCTAATTTTTTATTGAAATCTTCAGGATTTGTTTTAGTATTATCAAAAGATATTTTTGCATTTTCAGTACCAGAATTGACTGAGATTGCTTCTACCCCATCAATTTTCTTTATTGTTCGCTCAATAATACTTGAGCATGAAGCACAATGCATTCCTTTTACTTTGTAGGTTTGTATGTTCATATTTTTATTTTCTCTTAAGTTTATAAACTTTGAGTATTTCGGCTGTGGCTTTACCTGTCTCCCCTTTTTTCATTTGATCTATCACGCAATGACCAAGATGCCCTTCCATTAAGGAATCCTCGATATTTGAAAGCCCTTGCTTTACTGCTGACGTCTGAGTGATGACATCAATACAATATTTATCACTGTCTATCATTTTTTGAAGTCCACGTACCTGACCTTCAATAATCTTAAGTCTGCGTATTAGTTTTTCTTTATTTGTTTTCATATTCTAAGCATATACCCCCTAGGGGGTATTGTCAAGTACCCTGTTTATAACTAGAAAAAACAGCAATTAAAGCTGTCTTAAAAAAGAATTTAAATTTCGTGGGTGCCCATCGGGAATCGAACCCGAATCGAAGGTTCCACAAACCTCCGTGTTA
>CAYYJU010000007.1:0-2333 GCA_964472335.1 uncultured Candidatus Saccharibacteria bacterium
GATGTAGAAAAAATTTCAGAAATAATAGAAGAGTGTAAACACATGAATATAGCAGTATTGCCTCCAAACATAAATGAGAGCTTTGGAGGATTTACTTGTTTACCCATAAATCTAAACGAGCCTATAGGTGAAAATAACAAAAGTAAAAATATAAGATTTGGATTTTATACAATCAAAAACTTGGGCACAGATATTTCTGACGCGATAATTTCTGAAAGAAAGAATAATGGTGAGTTTACATCTATTAGTAATTTCCTAGATAGAATAAAACATAAAAATCTAAACAAAAAATCCATGGAGGCCTTGATAAAATCAGGCAGTATGGATGCGTGGGGTGACCGTGGAGTTTTCTTATCAAACCTCGAGAGCATGCTCGAGTATAATCACGAAAATTCTAAACAGAATGAAAATCAAATTTCTCTTTTTGGAAATATAAAGACTGAAGTCCCATCTTTCAAACTTCAACCAGGCAAAGATGCTACTCAGGCAGAAAAATTATTATGGGAAAAAGAATTGCTCGGACTTTATATCTCAGGGCACCCACTAGACCGTGTACGAGACAAACTTGAAAAAAGACCAGTAAATATTAAGAAAATAAAAGAAGACAAAGAAGGCACTTTGGGAAATGGTATCTCGGTGACCTTGGCTGGAATAATAGAATCTTCTAGACAAGTAGTGACAAAAAATAATGAAAGGATGGCTTTCTTGAAAATAGCAGATCTTACCGATTCGATAGAAGCTGTGGCTTTCCCTACTATCTTTAAAGACAATATAGATATATTAATACCAGAAAAATGCATAGCTTTCTCTGGAAAAATATCAAACCGAAATGGTGAGAAAAGTATTATAATAGAAGCACTGAAGGAAATTTAAAAACAAAAACAGCCAGTGATCGTCCTTCAGAGAACGTTCACTGGCTGATATCTGACTTGATGAGTTAATTGGAAAGCGTAGATCTTATCTGATCAGGATGGAAAAACCAAACATACAGCAAGAGAGCTACGAACGAAATAAGCAAGAACTCTAAAACCAGCACAAAAACCATAAGCCAACCCTCATACGAAAGAGAGTTGGTAAATATTTGTGCCGTTCCGTCCTTCTTGCACTTTTTGCAGGCCTCCTTCCTGCCCCAGTGCTCGTTCCTTTCTCTTTGAGACAGCGAGTCAATCTGGCCGTCCCAGACAAGAGGGAAACCGATGTTTCCATTATCGAATCGTCGTGGAGATTTTCTATGCTTCCATAGTTTCTCCCAAAACGTTTTTTTTCTCATTGCTTTAAACTCCTATGTGAATTTAGCAAATATTCTTCTAGCTCGCCTTGAGCTACTCTAAAATAGTAAAGAACATATGCCAAAATTACTATGACATATGAACATAGTATTTGTCAAACTAGTTATATATACTCATTGCCTTATCTTTGCCTTCAGTAAATATCATCTCCACTGCCTCGCCTGCAATTTTGCTAAGTTTTTTTATAGTATCTAGCTCACTTTTTTTAAATTCTCCAAGCAAGAAATTTAATACTGCCTTCTCCCCTTTTGGTTTTCTTATTTTTCCTGAGGGAGTGCTCGGTGCTATGCCCACCCTAATACGCACAAATTCTCTAGATTTTAATTTTTTTATTATAGATTCGAGGCCATTGTGTCCACCTGAGCTTTTATCAAAAGATATTTTAATTTTTCCAATTGGTAAATCTATATCATCATAAATGACGATGAGGTTTTTTAGGTCTTTTGCAGTTTTTATAAAAGGAGCTATGACTTTACCAGAATTATTCATAAAAGTATCTGGTTTGATAAACTTTATCTTACTATCCTCCATTTTTTTCTCCAAAATAGACACTAGTATGCGTCCGGCATTGTGCCTTGTATTTTCGTATTCCTCTCCGGGATTACCGAGCCCAGCTATGATTTTCATTGTTTAATAATAACACTAGACACAACTTTGAGGCAAATTTAAATATGTAAAATTAAAAAACAAATTTTGCTACTCTGTCAATGACAGAGTATGCTATTATTACATCATGGAACAAGAAATAGAACAAAAAAAGACGTTGTGGCAAACAATAATAGAGCTAGGACGTTTTGCTATCATTGCATTAATAATAGTTGTACCAATAAGAATGTTTGCAGTCGAGCCATTTGTCGTATCAGGAAGCTCTATGTTTCCCACTTTTGACAATGGAGATTATTTAATAGTAGATAAAATATCTTATAGATTGAGTGACCCGCAAAGAGACGATGTGGTGATATTTAAATATCCAAATGACCAGACAAAATACTTTATTAAAAGAGTAATCGGTCTACCAAATGAAACTGTAGATATAAAAGATGG
>CAYYJU010000007.1:2433-10750 GCA_964472335.1 uncultured Candidatus Saccharibacteria bacterium
ATAGATTTATTACCTGGAGAATATAGGCAATAAGATAAAATTATGAAAAAAACTACAAAGGTTTCAAAAAACAAAAATAAAGAGATAGCTTCACCAAAAGGAATGAGAGATATCATGAATGAATCTTTTTATCACTTCCAAGGATTTTTTGAAAAAGCCCAAGAGATAGCTGTGTACTATGGTTTTAAACCTATTGATACTCCTCTGCTCGAGCACGAAGACATTTTTACTACGAGTATAGGTGAAGGCACAGATATAATAGACAAAGAAATGTACACCTTGAAAACAAAAGGTGGCGATCACTTGGCACTGCGACCCGAGCACACAGCTCCACTTATGCGTGCATATATAGAGCAAGGTATGCAAAATATGCCTCAGCCTGTAATGTTTTATCAATATGGTCCTGTATTTAGACATGACAAACCACAAAGAGGACGATATAGACAATTTTGGCAATTTGATTTAGATTCTCTGGGAAATGAAAAAAGTATTATGGATGCACTTGTGATAAAGACTGGTATGACAATCCTAGAAGAAGCTGGTGCAGATAATATTTCTATAGATATAAATTCTATCGGAGACAAAGAGTGCCGAGGTGCTTATATGAAAGAACTCACAAATTACTACAAGAAAAATTTGAGTGGTCTAGCTCCTATAGACAGAGAACGTCTAAAGACAAATCCGCTTCGCATACTAGACTCAAAAGAAGAAAAAACTAAAGAGATAAATGAACGTGCTCCAGACTCTATATCATTCCTCTGCCCTTCTTGTAAAAAACACTTTAAAGAAGTCTTGGAATACTTGGAAGAAATGGGTATTCAATATAATTTGAATAAAAATTTAGTGCGTGGATTGTCTTATTATACTCGTACTGTATTTGAAGTATATACAAAAACTACAAACGAAGAAGGAGAAGAAATAAATGTTCAAGTAGCTTCTGGTGGTAGATATGATTACTTGGCAAAACAAATTGGTGGTAAAAAAGATGTACCCGCTGTAGGTTTTTCTATTGGAGTGGATAGAATAGTAGAATCACCTTGGTATAAAAAGCTTTCTCCACGTATAATCAAGAAACCAAAAATCTACTTTATTCAGCTAGGCTCTGAGGCAAAATTGAAAAGTTTGAACATAATAGAAATACTACGAAAAGCTCATGTGCCTATAGCTCAAGCCTTATCAAAGGATTCACTGGGATCTCAGCTCGCTATTGCAGAAAAACTGGGTATACCTTACGCACTTATATTCGGAGTAAAAGAAGCTTTGGAAAACTCAGTAATTGTGAGAAATATGGCAAATAGATCTCAAGATACTGTAAAATTAACTAAGCTTTTGGAATACTTAAAAGAATTATAAAAAAACAACATGAAGAAAATTCTTCAACAAAAAGAAAAGGTTTTACACCAAGTAGCCAAAGAGGTACCTGTTTCTGATATAAAAAAAATTAAAATAAAAAAAATACTAAGAGAAATGTCTGCTTCCCTACTTGAGCAAGATGATGGTGTAGCTATCGCTGCTCCACAGATAGGATATTCTTTGCGTATTTTTGTGGTGTCAGGAAAGATCTTTCAAAAAGATTTTGGTAAAAAAACTCCCACAGAAGCTGAAATAAAAAAACAGCAAGGAAAAGATTTGGTTTTTATAAATCCAAAAATTTCTAAACTCTCAAGAGATAAAGAATGGCTACCGGAGGGTTGTCTATCTGTACGCTGGCTATACGGTAGGACATATAGATCTAAAAAAGCCACAGTCACAGCGTATGACGAAGAAGGAAAAAAATTTACTCGTGGAGGATCTGGACTACTAGCTCAAATATTTCAGCACGAGACAGATCACCTAAACGGCATACTGTTCACTGATCATGCTAAAGATGTAAAAGAGGAGGTTCCTAAATAAATGCAAAACAATAGTAAAAAACTGAATTTTGTATTTTTTGGTGGGGAGCCCTTGTCGGTGCCTGTATTAGAGAAATTATATACGAACCAAATTGTGCCGAAAGTGATAGTTTGCAATCCTGACAAGCCGGCTGGGAGAAATTTGGAAATTACTCCCCCGCCTACAAAAGTTTGGGCTGTAGAACACAGTGTGCCAACCCTTCAACCTGAGAAGCTGGATAAGGATTTTGTTGAACAATTAAAGTCACATGATTGTGATTTTGGTGTGGTGGTGGCCTATGGGAAAATAATACCCAAAGAAATTGTAAATTTTACAGAACTTGGATTGATAAATATACATCCTTCACTTCTACCTATATATCGTGGGCCAGCACCAATTGTAGCGCCAATATTAAACGGTGACGCTGTGACTGGAGTAACGATAATAAAGATAGACGAAGAAATGGACCATGGGCCAATTCTGGCTCAGGAAAGGGTTGATTTAAGTGGTACTGAGTTTGTGCAAGATTTAGAAAAAACTCTAGCCGAGCTCGGTGGTGAACTGTTAGTAAAAACTTTAGAAAATTATTCTAAGGGAAATTTAGAATTAAAAGAGCAAGATCATAGCAAAGCAACCTATGTAAAAAAAATGACGAAAGGAGATGGAGAGTTAAAGCTGGAGGACGATGCTCTCAAAAATTGGAGAAAATTTCGAGCATATCACACTTGGCCGAGAACTTTCTTTTTCAAGGATGGTAAGAGAGTAATAATCACAGACGCTAGTCTAGAAAATAATAACTTTACAATTAAAAAAGTAATCCCTGAAGGAGGAAAAGAAATAGACTATAAAAACTAATACTTAGAAGTAAAAGGATTTCGCTTAGAAAGGCCTTTCATCATTTTTTTTACACTCACAGCTCCCCTTTTAAATAATGTCTGTTTTCTGTCTTTATTTTTATTTATTTCTCTAAATAGACTTTCTTTTACTTTATCTATAGCTACATATAGGTCTTCCTCGTCAGCACTAGAATAAAATTCTTTACCACCTATGTTTACTAGGCAATCTGCATGAAATACGTCTCCACTTTTGTGTCTTTTGGTGCTTTTTCCAACATCAAAATTAATATTTACATTTCCACCTTTTTCCTCTATGCCAGAAAGCAACTTTTCCAAGTTTGTAACCCGTTTTAAAACATGGTCCTTGATAGCTTCTGTTAATTCTATATTTTTTCCTATTAAATTTATTTGCATATGCTATAAGTATACCATATACTGATTATCATGTTTATACCCCTAGAGGATATATTTATTATATTAGAAAAATATAAATATTTAGCAATTTTCCCTATTACTATTTTTGAGGGGCCTATTGTCATCATACTCTCTGGATTTCTAGCATATTTGGGATTTTTAAATATATATATCATAATTCCCTTGCTTGTCGTTGGAGACCTTATTGGAGATTCGCTGTATTATACAATAGGCCGATATGGAAGTAGGTTTGCTTGGGTAAAAAAGGTTGGAAATTTTCTTGGATATAGAGAAAGGGGCGAAAAAATGCTAAAAAGTCATTTTGAAAAACACACCATAAAAACTTTACTAATAGCAAAGATGACTCATGGTGTGGGAGCCATGGTTCAAGTAACAGCAGGGATAGCGGAGGTTAGGTTTTGGAAATATTTTTTGCTTCAAATGATTGGAACTATTCCAAAGACTTTAATTTTGTTTTTCATTGGATTCTATCTCGGAAATTCCTACGCTAAAATAGACACATATTTAGATATTATCTCTTATGCTGTCGTAAGCTTAGCCATAGTTGGCTTTTTATATATAATACTAAAAAAATACTCCAAAAAAGCTATAGAGGAGTAAAGATTTTACTTCAGAAGAAATCTTAGGCTAGAAACTACTCGAATCTTTTTAAATTCAGGAGATCCTGGATCTTTGTCAGTAATATCAAATACTCCTTGGTTTCCTCGTGATATAGAACCGATCTTTGAGCCAGACTCATCTGCAAATTGTTTTGCTGTGACTTTTGCATTTTTTATTGCTTCAGCTAGCATTTCTGGTTTTACACTATTTATGTCTGAGAATTGAAATTCGATAGAATTTTGATTTAGTGTTACCCCTTGTTTTACTAAGTCTAGTGTATCTTTTGATGCAGATTTTACAAGGTCAACTTTTTTTGTATAGACAGATAATTGTGTGCCAGAATTATATCTAAACAATGATCCAGAGTAAGTATCTTGATATATATTTACTGGGGCTACGTTTATCTCTGCATCTTCAAATCCTTTTGCTACTAAGAAGGCTTTTACTGCTTTAGTGTTTTTATCGATATTAGCGTATAGAGAATCTATGTCATTTGATTTCACTTCAAAGTTCATAGCCCATATAGCCACATCAGCTTTTACTATTTTTTCTGATAGTCCTTTTACTTCTACGTAAGCACCCTGTTTAGAGAAATTTTGTGCAGATATAAAGAATACAAGAGAAAAAACCAGTAATCCTATAGCTACACCCAGCTTACTATAAACTTTTATATTTTCTGTATTCATAATTATAATTCTTAAGCTCGTCTCTTTTTACCCTTAGACTTTGCTGCAAGCATAGTCTTCTTTACTTCTAATCTCTTCTTAGTCTTATGAGAACGTCTAGATTTTTTCTTTGGACTAAGTGTTGTACTTCTTTTTGCCATATAATTTTCCGCTTTTGCGGTGTATTTATTATTGATAAATTAGTCTATATTATACTCTAAAAAAGTACAAAATTCAACCTATCTAATCTCTGGTCTTGAAAGCGAGCAGTGCTAGCACCAGCATATTTATAATATGGTCATCGATTATTGGGTTATTTTCAGGCAACATAAGAGATAAATACATGAGTGCCATCATAATGACACCAGCCAAGCATCCCCATTTTACATATTTATTCAAAAGCAAAGTCACCCCAATAAACAAAAGTCCGAGCATAAACATCCAATCTACGATAGCCACTCCTGCAAGACTGTGGAAAAATTCTGCAAAAGGACCTTTTACTCCAAAAGACAAGAAACCGGTTGTCGGAGAACCTCCATTAATCCAAGCATTGGGAGCTTTAGTAGCAAAACCTAGACCAAATGTCTTATCAAAAAATGCCCAGAGGAATATAAAACTCATCGAGTAACGAAGCAAAGTATAAACAATTTTTTCTTTTTTCATATTATTATTTAATGTATTAAAATTTTAATTTTTTGGATACCAATTTTCCTGAACGACCTTTATGCCAGGATTTTTACTATTAACTATTTCTTTAAATTTTGCCACATCAGCAAAATCATTTGTAGGTCTCTGTCTATAATGATATGGATACACTATCTTGGGTTTAAATTCCAAAACTGCACTAGCTGCTTCATGAATATCCATCGTATATGGCAAATTCATAGCCACAAAAGCAATGTCTATATCTTTCAAACTTCTCATCTCTGGAACTCCAGCTGTATCTCCTGATATATAAACTCGAACACCACCAGCATCTATGATATATGCGTTACCTCTTCCTTTAGTGTGGTATTGTTCACTCGGTCCAGGTAAATTATATGCTGGGACAGCTTCTATTTTAAACCCGACAAGCTCAATAAGTTCACCATTCTTCATGACAACAGTCTTAGAACTAAAATCATCTGGTAACTCATCAGCAACAACTTTGGGAACAACAATTAGTGTATTATCTTTTACGATTTTTTTTATAGTCTCAAAATCAAAATGATCTCCGTGTATGTCTGTAATAAATATCAAATCTGGCGTAGGCTTACCTACGAACATATCTTTTTCATTTTCATTTACAGGATCAGAATAAATAATGCCAATTCCCCAATCTAATATAACGCTAGCGTGATTAATAGGATAAACTTTTATTTCTTGATTTGTCATTTTGTTAAACTTAGCCTTGTTTTTTAAGCCAAGCTATCATCTTTAGAAATGTAGACTTTCCTACTCCACCGTCAGCTGTCAAACCTTGGGCTTTTTGGAAAGCTATTACTTTTGTTTTTGTGGTAGCCCCATAGTCGTTATCAATTTTATTTGAAGTTTTATTGTAAACATTTAGAAATTTTTGTACAGTGCCTACGCTTGGACCCGTAGACCCTGACTCAAGCACCACTCCTTTGTCTGCTAATTTTTGTAACTCGTTTATAAGAGTCTGATTTTTGTATGTTGTAGTCGTAGGTTTCTTTACAGTTGTGGCTGGTTTTTCTACTTGTGGAGCTGGAGTCTCTGTCACCTTTTGCTCTACTTTAGTTTGAGAGGTGCTAAGCTGTGTGTTTAATTTTTCTACTTGCGACTTTAAATCTTCGTTTTCACTTTCAAGTTTCTCAATTTTTTTATTATTTACATACTCACTACTAGATTGCATTGAGGTAAAAGCCCAATAACCTCCAAGACCGATTAATACTGCACAAGTTACCACAGTCAAAGTAAATTTTAAATTATCCATATATATTAATTTTACTCTTTTACAACTATAGTTTCAAGCTTTATTTGTTTTATTTAAGGAATAAATAGACAAAAGTGATATAATGTAACAAAGACATACAGCCGTTCGTCTATAACTATGTATACTAAAGAAGGAAAAATTAAAGATATGTTTAGTCAAATTTATGATACTCACGCAGACGCTATTTTCCGATTTTGTTATTTTAAAACCGGAGACAGAGAGACTGCAAAAGATCTGACCCAAGATGTATTTATAAAGGTTTATAACCATTTAAATAAAGAAGAGATACAAAATGAGAAAAGTTTTATTTATATGATTGCAAAAAATACCGTTATAGATTTTTGGAGAAAGAAAAAAAGCGTCCCTGAGAGCAGTCTACCTGAGGGTTTCTTTGAGTCTATATCTGATACAGACAATACTGAGAGCATGTCCGATTATTCTGTTTTCCTTTCACTCTTAGATAAATTATCCCCCGCTGATAGAGAAGCTATTATTCTACGGTACGTAGAAGATATGAGCTCAAAAGATATGGCCGAGCTATTAGGTGAACGTGAAAATACAATATTGGTAAGAATAAGTAGAGCAAAAGAGAAACTGAAAGAATTATTAAAAAATTTAGAAAATAAAAATGGATAAAGAATTTGAAAAAATAATTAAAACAGTGAAAAATATAAAACTCAAAGATGATGAGAAAGTATTTATGCGTAATCATATACTAAACCAATCTTCTCCTAGCATGGAAAATGAAAGTCCTGTAATAAAATCAAATACAAATCGTCTATACTACTATTATCAGGATTTTAAAAATAATTATTTTATGATTAATAAAAGTAAATTTATAGGTGCGTTTGCAATGGTAGGTATTGTATTTATAACGGGAGGGACTTCTGCTTTCGCAGAAAAATCTCTACCTGGTGATTTTTTATATAAAGTAAAAGTGTCTGTAAATGAACCAGTGGCTGGTATTTTTGCATTTACTAAAGAAGAAAAAACTGAGTGGAAAGAAAGAATAATAGAAAGAAGATTAAAAGAAGCACATCACCTAGCATCTACCGGCAAGCTAGATGAGGCAAAAAGATCTAGCCTTGAAGAGAACATAAAAAATGAAGTAGCTATATTTAACACAAGTGTAAATGAGCTTTCAAAAGAAGAAGGCAAAATAGAAAAATCATCTGACTTGAGTATTAGACTGCAAGCTTCCCTACAGGCATATCAAAATGTCTTGGGTAATATTATAGAAAAAGAAGATTCAAGTGACGACAATAAAAAAGAGACTGGAAAATTCATAGCTTTGCTTGAAAATTCAAAAAATAAATCTAGAGATGATAATAAAAATTTAGAATTGGGTCTTAGAGATGACGGGCAGACTATAGCTAAAAATTTATTAGATTCAATCAAGCTTTTATACCAAAAAGAAAAAACTAATCTGTCAGTAAATATTCAAAACCAAATAGATGCAAAATTTGCCCTAGCTGAAGAATCTCTAAAGAACAACAAGCCTGATGTAGTAATAAATGAATTAAACTCAATAAAATTATTGATGCTTTCAAATGTTATCAAGGGCGAGATAGAAGATGACCATGGTATCGACAATGATGATGACATAGAAGAACACGAAATAGAAAATGAAGTAGAAATTGAGCATGGTGATGAACAAGAAATAGAAGACAGAGATGAATCAGGAAGAGATGATAGAGATTCTAGAAATTCCAACTCAGATGACAGAGAATTCGAAGACTAAATATTTCATCTAAAATTTCTGAAATATATAGTATAATTACAGCATGAAAAAAGTATTTTTATCTTTATCTTTAATTTTTGTATTTTCTGCTTACACGCTGTATGTGCGGATTATGGGAGCAGATGTGCCTATAATATCGACATTAAACAACAGTAAACCTGATATTAGTTTACTATTACCTACTTATAACAAAACTACTGAAAACTCTACTCCTGTCACAAATACGGCTCCT
>CAYYJU010000007.1:10850-22021 GCA_964472335.1 uncultured Candidatus Saccharibacteria bacterium
GTGCAGTTCCTAGACCATCCACAAGGTAGACAGACCTCTGTGAGTATAAATGAGCGTGCTATGCCATACCTAATTAGCGAAGCGATAATAGCTCAAGATGCCACCGTAGACACTGTATCAGGAGCATCTTTTACAAGTACAGCCTTTCGTGAATCTCTATCTGGGGCACTAGCTAAAGCAAAAATTTAAAAATGAAGCAGACTCAAATTATAATGGGCACACCCATAATAATAGAGATTATTGACTCTGAGGCAAGTCAAGATATTTTTGATGAGGTTTTTAGTTATTTCAAATATGTAGATCAAAAATTTAGTACTTATAAAAATGATAGCGAAATAATGAAAATTAATAGGAAAGAAATACTACTCGAGGATGCCAGTGAAGATATGAAAGAAATTTTTAAATTAGCCGAAGAGACAAAAAACTTAACCGATGGATATTTTGATATTCTCACTCCAGATGGAGGCATTGACCCATCTGGCATAGTCAAAGGTTGGTCTATATTTAATGCGAGCAAAATTTTAAAAAATAAAGGTATAAAAAATTTTTATGTAGAAGCAGGAGGAGATACAGAAACTTGTGGGAAAAATGAACAAGGAAAAATATGGTGCGTCGGTATACAAAATCCATTTAATAAAAAGAGAGAAATTATCAAAAAAGTTTACTTAGAAAATAAAGGTATCGCCACGTCAGGAAATTATGTAAGGGGGGATCATATATATAACCCAAAAAACAGAATAGAAAAAATAGAAGATATTGTGAGCACTACAGTAATTGGACCAAATATTTTTGAAGCAGACAGATATGCGACTGCGGCTTTTGCTATGGGTAAAAATGGAATATACTTCATAGAAGAGCTAGCTGGGTTTGAGGCATACTCGGTAGATAAAAATGGTATAGCCACCATGACGACTGGCTTTGATGAATATACTAAAGAAAAAAATTATGCTTAATTTTATAGACAACTTTTTAAATAAAACTACGATGTACCGCATAGTGCTATATGTACTTTGCGTATTTTTTATTTCAGCGTTAGCATTGTCATTTTTTAAAGTCTTACCTTATACACCTGTAGATTTGACTATATCTCTATTATTTATATTGGTAGTGTCTTATATATCACACATTGTTTTCTCTTATGTATATAATGCTCCGACAAATGTAGAATCTATATACATCACAGCTCTAATATTGTTTTTTATAATTACACCAATAGAAGGAGGTGTGTACTCACAATTTTTACCACTAGCATTTTGGGCTAGTATCTGGGGTGTCGCTTCAAAATATATATTTGCAATCAATAAAAAGCATATTTTTAATCCTGTCGCTATCGCTGTAGTCCTTGTGTCTTTGACTATAAATTTTTCAGCTAGCTGGTGGGTTGGTACACCATCGATGCTCCCTATCATTATCTTGGGTGGACTATTGATAATTAGAAAAATACGCCACATAGAATTATTTATTAGTTTTTTCATATCTGCTCTACTCGGCATAGCTCTCTTGGCATTTTTCAAAGGTTCAGACTCTTCAAATATTCTAAATACTCTCTTGATAACATTAAAAAATTCTGCTTTCTTTTTCTTTGCTTTTGTAATGCTGACAGAGCCACTCACCTCACCTACTACAAAATGGCTCCGAATTTCTTTTGGTATATTGGTGGGATTTTTATTTACACCTGCTTTGCATATAGGAGGATTTTATTCGACACCAGAATTGGCTTTGGTGATAGGAAACATATTTGCATATATAGTTAGCCCAAAAGAAAAACTTTTCTTAAAATTAAAAAAACGGGTTCATGTGGGCACAGATACTGTAGATTTTGTTTTTGAAAATAATGAAAAAATAAATTTTAAACCAGGGCAATATATGGAATGGACACTAAAACACAGAAGTCCAGATAATCGTGGAAATAGACGCTATTTTACTATTGCTTCCTCTCCCACAGAAAATGAAATACACCTCGGGGTAAAATTCTATCCAGAACCTAGTAGTTTTAAAAATAAATTATTAGCATTACAAATAGGTGATGAAATAGTGGCTGGGCAAAGATCTGGTGACTTTGTCTTGCCTAAAGATATAAACCAAGAGTTAGTTTTTATAGCTGGTGGTATCGGCATTACTCCATTTAGAAGTATGGTCAAATACTTGATAGATAAAAATGAAAAAAGAAATATTACTCTCTTGTATTCAAATAAAAAAATATCTGACATAGCTTACAAGGAAATTTTTGATGAAGCTGATACAAAGCTCGGCATAAAGACTTTTTATGCAATTACAGATAAAGTGGATACCCCACTTGTTGGTATGTACAATGGTTTTATAGATGGAGAAGTTATAAAAAAAGAAATCCCAAACTTTATGAATAAAATGTTTTATATCTCAGGGCCACATGGCATGGTAAATGCTTTCGAAAATACTCTAAAGTCTATCGGTGTGCCTAGTAAAAATATAAAGATAGACTTCTTCCCAGGTTTTGCTTAGCTAGGTTTTTTTTGTTTAATTTTTTTATAAACTTCCAATAAAATTAGGCGAGTTTTTGGTGGTATAGCTATCACCTCAGGCAGCTTTTCAAAATCTTCGTTTGAAATCATGCCACCTATCAATTCATTTTTGGTTTTTGTACTATCTGGTCCATTTTGATTGGTAGCCAAAAAATAACCCATAAGAATTAGAAATTCTGTTTTAGAAATAACATTTTTTGACCTATAATGATCTAAAAATACTACAATTTCTTTTTCTATACTTTGGGTCATGTTGTAGACCATCTCTAAATCATTTATTTCTTGTTGAGTTAATTCTTGATTATTTATAACCTTGCTTGATAAATTTTCTATAACAACATGAAAGTCTGGCTTGATAGTAGGTATTTTTTCCAGACTAGCTTGATCTTTTTTATATTGTTCAAATTTTGGATTTAAGTTCATATTTAAGCTGAAGCCACGTTTACTTCTTCGACTATTCTTTTAATACCTTTTACTGATAAGTGTTTCTCCATATTTTTATTAAAATTATTTAGCAATATCTGAGATTTATGAAGAATCATCTCTTCTGATGCTCCTTGTGTATAGTAGTACCCGTCTCGCAATTCACCCAATTGTTTTTTATCAAATATAGACTCTTGCGCGCTTCCACTCATAACGCCTCTGTTTCCATCTTTTTTCATTGTATCCAGTATCGCTTTTGCATTTACATTCGTAGGCTTATCTTCGTTTTCAAGGGAGGGCTTTATAAAGATATTATTTATATTAGAAAGTGCATTTACAAATCTTGTTCCCTGGGGATAGAATAATGTTTCTGGTTGTATCCTTAATTTATCGATAAATTTTTCAGAACCAAGAGTTTCGGGATCGACAAGGCCATTGTTGCGCCTGACATCTATCTGCTCACTTGTGTCTATGTAATTTCCATCTTCGTCAATAACGTAGCCACTAAATTCGCTATCTACAAATGAACTGTTGTGTTGTTTAACTGCATTTACAATCTTATTTTTTAGCTTTATCCATTCGTACAATATATCCCGTTCTTGATCTGTCTCAAATGGTTTTACAAGCAAATCGTCATCTATAAGCTTTTGCTCAAATTCTTGAGGCGTATTCCCTTCCTTTCCACTTTGGTTTTCAACCCAGCTTTCACCACCGATAATATATCTATTACAAATTTGCATAGCTATACTTGCGTGGTGAGCTGTAAGGATGGCTTTTTCAAATTGCTCCACGCTGTCAGCAGCCATGCCTTTAATTTCACAGCGAGATCCTTTCTGATGTACATTACTAAAATGTTCAAAACTCTTAGTATGAATATCCTTAGTAGTGCGGACCTCTTGTCCGGCAGTTATCCCGGTCAATTGAGTCATAGTCAGCATATTATTCAAAAAATACATATCCCTGTCCACAGAAAGGCCGCTGTCTCCTACCAGAGAAAGATGATAGCCGGTCGGGGCATTTGGGTATTTTTCAAAATTTAAATCTAAAAATCCAGCGTCTTGCATTAGCTTAATTTCTGCCATCAGCATATATGGATTATAATTTGGCTTTGTAGCAATCTCATGGACTGCATCTGCTCCCCTTCCTATATTTGCACTTTCACTCACCATTTCTATATCATTTTTATATCCAAACAAAGCGTTTTCATTGTATTTAGTTGCTATAGAACCTGTAACTTCGTACTCTATACCCATAGATACTTTTGAACCTTCTGGAATAGTATCTGGATCATATTTATCTAGTACTTGTTCTATGTTTTCCATTTCACGATCAAAATTTTCTGTATTTTCTAGTCCATAAGCCGAAATAGCCAGAGCGACAAGATCTGCCCCTTTTTTACCATATTTTCCCTCAAATATTTTTAGTCTTTCCAAAACCAAAGCCGGCAACTCCTGCCTGTTGTCTTTTACTAAAAATGAATCAAGAATATTTTTGATCTGTTTTTTGGGAGATTGGTCGGGATTATTGATATCTTTGTATTGAGAAATAATTTCAGAAAATACTCCTTGGCGTATCTCCATGTTTTTTATCATAGCCAGCAAAGCTTGTGGATTTTCTTGTAAAACTTGAGAAATATCAGTACCTGTAATTTCTATATATTCTTTAATATCATTAAAACTTAAATTCGCTTTATAAAAAACCCTAGCATTATATTCTCTTTTTTCTGCTTCATCTAGAAAATCAGGTAAAAGATAAGCGGGTATATAACGACCAGAATGGTCAAAATATGTTCGAAATGTATCCTCCGAGATCTCTTTAGTAAGCAACTTTATGGCCTCACTTTCAGGCAAGTTATTTGTTCTTAACCAAGACGGAAGAGATTCTGAAAAGCTTGGTATGAAACTAGACTTTTCATGCAGTACATCCATTCTTTTTTTTGTTTTTTCAATTTCAGTGTAATTTCCTTCTCTTGATAATTCATCTAGGAATATACCAATTTTCTCATGAAAAAAGGTGTTGTCTGTAATTTGGTATCCTGGAAGCTCTTTTTCCCATTCGGTAAGAATTTCATCAACAGAGTATTTTTTAAGTGCTTCTTGCTTATCTCTTTCTAATCTGTCTTCAATCTCATCGATTATTCCCGAGTCAATTTTATCATTCATAACTTCTCCAAAAGCAACATCAATGATTTTCCTAGTGCTTACTTCTTGTTTTCCGTATCTCAGGTAATTTTTAAAAAATTCATTTTTAAATAGCGGTACATCTATATCACGAAGTATGTCTAAACTCCTGTTGGGGTAGCTTTGAGTCAGAGAATCAACAATTTCATCAGGGTCACCATGGGAGTCAACAAATTTATTAACCTCTTCCCACATCTTTTTTTTATCAGGCTCTTCTGAGTTTTCAAAAGTCAAAAAAGTATCGAAATCATATCCAAAAGATTTTATTTTGTTGTCTATCTCTCTTAGATATTTTAAGAGGGTTTCTTTTTTTTCATTAAATACCTCATCTTCTTCCTCGTATTCTGTGGGAGCAACTTCTACTTGAGGCCTTTCTTTGATCAACCCTTTGGCCTTCACAATTGCTTCTGTAGATAAACTTTCTTTTAACAAATTTATGTCTCCTTTTATATTGAGCATTTCTACCTCCAATAATTTTTTTCTTATAGAATATTCTTCAGGTTTTATTTCACTCTTTTTTGTATTTAAAGTTATTAGTTCACGAGTAATATCTTGAAGCTTGTTTTCTTCAATCATTAATTCTCTAACCCTATTTATTGTTTCTGTGTCCTCAGTTTTTATCTCGCTATTTTTAGATGAAATATCAGAGGTGTTTTCCTCTTTTGACTCTTCGATTGATTCAGAAAAATTTTTCTGATTTACTTTATTTGCTCCAGCATAAGCATCAAAATTAGCCATAAAACCATTCTATCATAGGTTTATAATTGCACTAAGCTACCTAGCAAAAACATAAAGATAGACTTCTTCCCAGGTTTTGCTTAGTCTACTAAAATAAAAATTGCGCCGAGATTCCTCGGCGCTTAAATAAAAAACCTATTTACATTAGAAACATTGAACTTGTGAAAAGATGAGCGCTGTGTCGTGTACCTTGCAGTACACCATCATAAAGCACCCCTCCAGGTCGCCGTTCTTTTGTTTGAGTGGAACCAAATAGGCTGTCTCTTCATCGACTTTTATAGAGAAATTTTGCTCCACAGTGTCATGCATGACACGATACAGCAATATTCCACCGTTTGGTCGAGATGGGACGATTATGAATTTCGACGCGATTGCGTCCGTCCAGCTTTCCTCAGTGTAATGTAATTCCCTGTGTACCGGAGTCGGTATTGGCATCGATTTTAAACTGGGAACAATTGGCTCGAATTTGGGACGTTTTTTCTGCCTTGGTTTATACCTAGGCTTCACAACCTTATGCGATTTAGTTGTGTTTTTTTTCAGCTTCGCATTTGCTGTGTGACGTTTTTGTCCACTAACCGCACCAAATAGCAAAAAAATGGTTGCAGTTAATATAATTATTTTGGCGACATATTTCGCCAAATTTTTAAATAACAATGACATATAGTCACCTCCATCTAATATGACTATATACCTAAAAAAAATAAAGTCTACTAATATAAAAAGAAAACCGCCTGCAGAGAAAACGCATTTGGTCTTCTTGCCGGCGGTTATTTGAAGTCAAAGTTGAACTTCAACCCAAACGATGCAGAGGTGATTGGCTCCCTCAACGTCTCTCCGGCTATCGGCCGAGTGTGACGAAGAGTGAAAAAAGCACTCCAGTTTTTATTTATCTCCCGCTCGACTTCTCCCTCAAAAAACAGAAGTGTTGCGGGGCCTTCAAACCCGAGGGGTCCATTGTCAAAGCCGACGCCGGCCTCCCCTGTGAGTTTGATTTTTTTTCGTAATTCGACGAAGCTCGAGACATTCGTCTTGTTTACCACACCCCCATTTAACTCATGGGGCTTGGAAGATTTAAAGGCAATGAAGTTGTTCGAAAACTTCAATGGCACCTTACCTACGCTCGTCTCTTGCTCGACGGTGACGCCGAACATCTGGAGGTTTATGCCGTGGTTCAGTTTTGAGTTGCCAGCATAAACGTCAATGGTAGTCGTCGGACGCGGATTGTAAACGACACCACCACCGAAATAAAACTCTTCGGCTTCGTTTGGGTGGCGCTTCGCGAGGGCGTACTGACCCCAGAAGTCCCCGTAAACGCTGACTTTTTTATTGAGCTTCCGCTCAACGGTAAATGAATTATTCTGCACGAAGCCACGAAAAGTGTCTCCGCCGACTTCGAAATCATGATACATCGAAGAGACGCCAATCGTTCCCGATATGTTCGTCTTTGATGTTTCTTCCGTAGTCTCCTCTTGTGCATTTACGCTAAATGCCAAGAAAAAAACCAAAAATAGAAAAAGTATTGTTTTCACCTTAACCTCCAAAAATGTCATCTAAAGAACTTACTACAAAACATTCGTAACATAATTTTTACTACTTGTCAATTTAACCTATTATATTTTACACAACTTTTAAAAATTAATTTTCTTCAATGTTTATTGATACACTATCGGAATCATTCCCAGCATAGATAGCATTTCCATTTCCATCACGAGCTCGAAGTCCATCATCAGGAATATATACGTCCCAAGAAGTATCATTGTTATTTACTACGGTAATATCTGAGTTTATATCGACTTCTAAAGTTAGGTTGGCTCTATCATTTTCTCTTATTATTTCATCTAAACCAGAGAAAGATATACTATAAGTATCATTATCTTCTTCATTCCAATCACTTCTACTATCACTGTCCATCTGTGCTATCTCTTCACCATCTGATAAAAGTTTAATCTCATCAAAAATATTCCAGGGTATGTCTTCCCCATTACTATTACCAGTAAATTCAAAATTAAACTCTATTCTATCCAATCTAATATCTCCATTTTCTGCATCAAATCTTACTTCCATAATTTCTGCATCATTGTCACCTTCTTGTGGATTGATATCATTTCCATCTCTAATATCAAACTTTGATATATCACCCTCCCCGCCATTTAAATTGCTATTGTAATAATAATTACCACTGCATCTCTGTCCAGTTAATTCAGAGTAAATATAACCTGGTAAACACCCTGGTATGAGGCTAGATGATATGGGATTATAGTTATAGTTTGTAGTAGACGCCCCGAGTACTTGCCCCCCACCAAAAATCTTGTAACACATATATTGATTGATATTGTAGACCGTGAGAGTAAAGTCTATAGGGCATATTTGCCTATAATATGCATAACTGGAAGGATTATTGGGAGTATTCGTCGAGTAAATAAACTGAGCGTCTGCCTTATTCGTAAAAATACTAAAGCCAAAAACCATTAAAAACACTGCTAAAAGCCCCCCTATTAAATTTTTCTTAGTAAAATACATCATAAATACATGATACTCCCCACCACTAAAAATGCAAATAATTTATTGTGTTTTGCATATTTTTAATTATGCTATAATGCCATTATGGAAAAACATAAAATTTATATTTTAGTAGTTTTATTAGTAATAATCGGTATTGTAGTATTTGTCTTTAATAAAAATAAAGCATTGTCTCCACAAGTAGAAGACATCGCCCCAGTCGTAGAAGAGACTACCCCAGAAAATACTACTACTCCAAAAGAGATTGTAGAAAGTAAGCCAAAGACTACCCCAAAAGTTGAACAGGAAAATACTAATAAAATCACCGAAAAAGATATAGGTAAAACATTTACTTTTAATAAAGGAGATAAATTTACAGTCAGTGTGCCAGAACGTGCCGGAGGATATTTTTCTATATCAATGACTTATGCTGAATCTTCCCTCTTGCTCGAGAGTCGTGGATTAAAACCATCTACCACAATAAATGGTGGTCAAAACAGAGAATGGAATTTCATAGCACAAGACAGTGGCACAACTGATGTAAAAATCTCTGCAATTGAAACAGAAGGAGGTCCTACAAAAGAAATCTTTTCTACTGTAGTAGTCGTAAAATAAATACTATCAAATAAGATTTTTCTTTTTAAGAATTTACTTACTTATTAATAGGTTTATTCACTATTAAGCGATATCTAAGCATGTCACCACTTGCCCTAAGTTTAAATGGTTCTATCTTTGCCTCCAGATTTGAATCTTCAAATAATTTTATTATTTCTTGCCATGCTTCTTTGTTTGCTTGTCCACCAAAACCTAAAATTTCTCCCAGTCTTGCCTGACCACCTGGTTTTAAAACTCTAATAATTTCTTTCGCCCATGCTTTAGCTATTTTGGGTTCATGTAAAGGATCAGCATACATTGTGATTGACTCCACGCCTAGAATAAAATCAAAGCTACCATCAGCAAATGGTAAATTTTGGGCGAGGCCAGCCACAGATTTATGTTGCCAATCTTTTTGATTATTAATTATCGTTCTATATTTTTGCAAAGTGTAATCAGGATTGATAGAAATTACATTCGCTACAATACCTGCCTTTTTTAGGTCCGTTGTCAGTTTTTCTCTTGAACCAGAACCTAAATCTAAAACACTTTTATTTTCAAGCTCTTGCTCAGAAAAACCTAAAAACTCTTTGTAGTCTTCTAAATCTCTTCCTCCTCTCTTTCGCATTGCACTAGTGGTATCACCAACCCAAGTTTGAGGAGCTTCATTTTCTGGTTTTTCTAAACTCATAAAAAGATTATATCACAGGTTCCAGCTTGTAAGTAAAACAAGGAAAAAGTAATGAACCCTACATGGGTAACAAAAATTCCGTTATAAATTAAGGTTCAAAAAATGGCTCGGGAGGTAGGGATGGGCCTAAAAAACTATTTTAGCCAATCAACAATGTCTTGGATTATATTTTCTTTTGATAAATAAAATATGGGTATCGAACGATTAGTTGCCCTTTCTATTTCTATTTTTGTACCACTTGATTCTTCCCATCCAGGTAAGACTGCTAAAGCATCAGAGCGTAGCAAAAACTCTGCATTCATATCCCAAGCGAGCTTGCTCGCTTCTTCCCCCATGGATAAAATTTCTTGGTCAATATTTAGGTGGGGTGAATAAAAAGGAATATTATTCTCAATGAATAATTTAATAAATTTCTTTGCAGTTTCTATATTCTTTTCTTTTGCTTCCCTGCTTCCATCTCCACGGACTGGCCCAGCGATAAAAATAATTTTCATACCTTTATTATACACAAAAAATAATGTGGTTTCGAACTTCTAGCTAAGTAACAAAAAATCAAAAGCCGCCATTTCTGACGACTTAAGATTTTTACGAGCTCCGCTGGCTAGAGGCTGTTAGAACTTGTTTTGTTGGGTAAAAACAAAAAACAGCTCCTCAGGCAATGTTTTTTGTCCTAAGAAACTGTTTGATTAAGCAGCTGGGGAGCTACTACAATGTTTCGGGTCAACTGTGACGACATTTACTTCGACCAGTATGCCCGGCATAAGTTTCTCTTTGAGAAATCTCGCCAGGTTCGAAGACATTTCTTGCAAGACAGTGTCTGTGCGTTCTGGTTTCTGGTAAATGATAATCGTGACAATAATCTCTTCAACGTCGATACAGAGATCGAATGGAATAAATACCGATACCTGCTCCGACTTAATATCGAGTTTAGCGACTTGAGAAATTACTAGTCGCACTTGATTCTTAAGTTCTTTCAGGTCAACATTTGTCCTTTGTGAAAAGCCATTTATGGTTACAATTGGCATAAGAGAATCTCCTTGAGCTATTAAGCTCGTTTTTTAACGAACGTCATATGGATCTACATATGGTCGATCGTCATATTTGTCGCAGTAGTAGTTCTCGGGCGGTGGCCCAAAAACAATACCGCAAAGGATGAAAGGAGAAGCAATGAACATCATTACTCCTATCCAAAAAACTTCATGCATCTTGCTTAACATTTTTTCCCTCACTTATTTCAAAAATACCTTAATTTATTAAACTAAGGCTTACTAATTCAGTTAGATTTATACCATATTTTTATATAAAAATCAATGGCTCGGGAGGTAGGGTGATCTCCCCTTACAGGGGCAGTATACCTTTTCCATTCGCTTTGCTCATATGGAAAAGCTTTTCGCTCCCTACCCGAAAATGAAGCAGTTCATTTTCTCTCCCGAGCTCAAAAAATCAAAAGCCGCCATTTCTGACGACTTAAGATTTTTACGAGCTCGGGAGGTAGGGATCGAACCTACGACCAATCGCTTAACAGGCGACCGCTCTACCGCTGAG
>CAYYJU010000008.1:0-1057 GCA_964472335.1 uncultured Candidatus Saccharibacteria bacterium
ATGGCTCGTAATCCAAAGACTGGAGAACAAGTCAAAGTAGCAGCAAAGAAAGTTCCAAAATTCCGACCTGCAAAAGGTTTGAAGGACGCAGTTGCATAAATTTTTTATCTCGCGAGAAAAAAAATAGCAAAACAAAAAATCCCCCAAGTAAAATATTTGCGGGATTTTTTGTTTTTTATCTAGTATTTTCTTATTACTGCTTTTAGCACGGCTACTATATTGAGTGAGTGCTCTGGATATATCGGGCTATAGTTTTTATTTGCTGGTTCGAGCCATCGCTTATTCCCCTTCTCTCGGAAATATTTCATCGTAAATTCTCCATCTACTTCGGCTATGACTATCTGCATATCTTTTGCATTGTTTGCTCTCTCTACTAATACCATATCTCCGGGCTCTATATGAGCTTCTATCATAGAGTCTCCATCTACTTCGAGCATATATGTGAGAGATTTATTTTTCACTAGCATGTCATCCAAGTTCACAGTATCTGCTAGTTCTTCTTCCACAGTAGCAGGTAAGCCAGCTGTCACAAAACCAGCCATCTGTATACTGTTCATACCATCAGCAAAAGACTCACTAGGTATCAATCTACCCAAGTGGTCTTTGGAAACAAATCCTTCTTCGATCATTTTACCTACTACTTTAAACACAGCGTTCTTGGATTTAAAACCAAAGAGCTTCATCATCTCCGAATACGTAGGCATCCTTTTATTGCTCGAAAAGAAAGATTCAATTTTTGTTTGGTAAATGGTACGCATTTAGAATTGAAGGCTAGAAAAAGTCGGGAAAAAACGATTGAAAAAAGTCTTGCGAGAATGATAGCGAACCTTTTGCAAGAGTAGCTTGTGGTCTCTCGCCTCTTTGATATAAGACTCCCCTTGTAAGATTTTTAAATCGATCTTCTTGTTAATGTTTTGTATTTCCCTCTCTAGCATTTTTAAATATTGTGATTGTGACATATATTTTATTGTTATTTTTTTACTAAAAGCCCGACGTGGCTATGTAGATAGTATAAGTGAACGAGCGTTCACTGTCAACAATATATATGTGGATAACT
>CAYYJU010000008.1:1157-21541 GCA_964472335.1 uncultured Candidatus Saccharibacteria bacterium
TCTCCTTTTGTCCATTTTTTAAATTCTTCAATATCAATCCATTTTATTTCCTTGACTTCATCTTTATCAAATTTAAATTCTTCAATCGCAAGATCAGAGTGAACTAAATATATATCATTAAATGCATTTTCTATGAATGCTCCATTGTTTACAGTATATTTTTCTTTAACCCTAAACAAATATTCAAAAGCTTCTTGTGGTAAATCCAATCCCAATTCTTCTCTGGTTTCTTTTTGCATAGTTCCCAAACTACCTTGACCAGAAGTGACATGCCCGGAAGCAGAGCTATCCCAGCATTCTTTATACACTCTTACATATTTTGATCTTTTTTGTAAAAGTATCTGCCCTATTGAGTTTACAAACCATACATGAACACAGAGATGCAGTAATCCTTGCCCATGAACTTCATCATAAGTTTTATGTTCTCCTGTGTTATTACCATTCTCGTCTAAAATATCAATCTCTTCTTCTAGGCCTGCAAATATATCCAACTCATCATCTTTGTCTTTTTCCATTCAGTCAGTATATCAAATTTTAGAAATTATTTTTCTTCACCTTGTTTTAGTAGTGGTTCTAAGTCAACAATTTTTGAAATTGAACCATTACCATTGTTGTAACTCACGCTCAGCTTTTTTGCATCACCCACTTGCTCTACTCTCACCCCAGAAAAACCTTCTGATAATTCTGGTATGTATGCTATCGGTATTTTTATATTATTCTTTAAATAAACAAGATTGTTGCCTTCGATAAACACATTAATGCTGTTTAAAAAAGCTTCCGTTTTTGGGTTAATAGTAAAAACAAAGTCTGGTATTTTTATTCCTTCTTGTGGTTGTGATTCTATACTCATATTTAAATATTATATCATTAATACCAAAATTTTATATATTTTCTTTTGGCCTATATTGTATCGCTTCCAGTATATGTTTACCCTCTATGTCTATAGCATTTTCTAGGTCGGCGATAGTGCGAGCCAATTTTATAACTCTATGATATGCTCGGGCTGAAAGGCCCAGCCTCTCAGCACTGTCGTCTAGCATGTCTCGCACTTCTTTTTTGAGTTTTACAATATTACTCAAGTCTTTTACATTCATCTCACTATTTGTTTTGATTTTTTTACCAAATTTTTCAAATCTATCTTTTTGAATTTCTCGCGCTCTTTTCACTCTACTCTTTATGACTTCACTTTTTTCTCCATTACTTTCCCCGCCCAATTTTTTATAATCCACATTCCCTACAGAAACCCATATATCAATACGATCCATGATAGGTCCTGAAAGTTTTCTCTTGTATCTATCGAGGTCAGAAGGTTTACATATGCAAGCTTTTTGTTTATTGCCAGTGTTCCCACAGGGGCAAGGGTTCATAGCTGCGACTAGTATAAAATTTGAAGGAAAAATAGCAGAGCCTTTTGCTCGAGAAATAGATACGATATTGTCTTCGAGTGGCTGACGCAAAGACTCGATGACTCTTTTTTAAAATTCTGGAAAATCATCCAAAAATAATACCCCGCGGTGAGCCAAGGTGACTTCACCAGGTTTGGGATAAGTACCACCACCGATTAACGATACATAAGAAGCTGTGTGATGTGGAGCACGAAATGGTGGGTAACAGACCAACTCACCGAGCATATTCCCCGAGACAGAGTGAATACCAGTTATCTCAAGCACTTCTTCAGTGCTCAAATCTGGGAGTAACCCTGAAAACACCCGAGCGAGCATGGTCTTGCCTGTACCGGGTGGACCATACATAGCTATATTGTGCCCACCTGCTGCGGCAATCTCGAGTCCTCTCTTGGCTGTCTCTTGTCCACGAATATCAGAAAAATCTCCACCTTTTATTTCTTTTTTATAAATTATTTTTGTCTTTGGTGTTTCTGGTATTTTTTTTATTTTTTCTTCTATATTTTTCTTTGTAGTATCCAAATGCTCTATGACCTCTTTTAAATTATTTGCTCCAAAAACTTTTATCCCGTCTACTAGGGCTGCTTCTACTGCATTTTCTTTTGGTAAATATATTTCTTCATAGCCTTGTCTCTTTGCTTCTTCGGCTAGTGGTAAAGCTCCACGAATACCACGCAGTGTGCCATCGAGCCCGAGCTCTCCTAAGAATATTTTCTTATCTGAATTAAATTTTATTTCTCCAGCAGAGAGCAGGTAAGCCACAGCGATAGCCAGATCAAAAAATGGTCCCTCTTTTTTCAAGCCTGCTGGCGAAAGAGAAACCACTATTTTTTGATTTTTTGCTTTTGGAGATTTGAAGCCAGAGTTTTTTATAGCTCCACTGACTCGGTCTTTGGATTCATCTACGGCCTTATCCGGTAGACCAACTACACTAAAAGTGTGTAAGCCTTTGGACAAGTCCACTTCGATAGTGACGATAGAACCCTTTAATAAATTTACTTGCGCAGAATATACTTTTGCAAAGCTCATATATAAAGTTAAAAATTTATAAAGCTACAATGTTAAAAGTATACTTTAAAATTCAACTTTATACTTTTAACCCTCAAGATGTTTTTTACAAGTCCGAGCAGCAGGATTTGCTTCCATGCGAGCTACCTCTATATCTTTTTTACAAACTTCACACTTACCAAAAGAATCTCTGTTCAATCCTTTCAATGCTTTCAAAATTAAATTTAATCTAGGTTCCAAAGTCTTTATCATAGAACTTCGTGCTTCAAAATCTTCAAATCTATCTGCTTTATCATTTTCATCAGCTTGTGGAGCACTGATCTCTTCTGGAGTAGCTTGCCACTCACCTGTCTCTGGGTCTAGACGACCCATATCAGCCAGCTCTCCTAAAAGCATGTCTCGTTCATTTTCTAATTTTTCTTTTATTTTTTTCTTGTCTAACATGCACCAATCATAGCATTTTAATTTTGCATAGCAAGTGCTATACTCATGAATACTTATGTTTTACAAACACAACGACAATTACACAGTAGAATCAGTGACTTCTGGCCACCCAGACAAAGTCTGCGACCAAATTTCAGATGCTATATTAGACGCTTACCTAGCCCAAGACCCCAAAAGTCGTGTGGCTGTGGAAGTATTTGGTGGTCATGGCAAGCTCGTTATTGGCGGAGAAGTGACTTCGCTCGGCAAAGTGGATTATGTAAAAATCGCTCGTGATATTTATCGAGACATAGGCTACACAGACGGCAGTGAGTCTAAGTTGGAAATTTCAGCACATATAGTAGAACAATCCCCTGATATTGCTATGGGTGTAGACACGGGTGGAGCTGGAGACCAAGGTATCATGTACGGCTTTGCTACAGATGAAACACCAGAATTTTTACCAAAAGGCGTGGTCCTCGCTCACAAACTCGCAAAAAGTTTAGAGGAAAAAAGAAAAACTGGAGAAATAAGATGGCTCGGCCCTGATGGTAAGACTCAGGTCACTTATTCAAATGGAAAATTAAATACTGTACTCATCAGTACTCAGCACTCACATGAGATTTCACTTGAAGAAGTCACAAGGGAAATCACTGAAAAAATAATTTACCCACTACTCTCTGACGAAGAGAAAAATTCAGTAAAAATATTAGTAAATCCTACAGGTAAATTTATCGCTGGTGGTTTTGAAGCAGACACCGGCCTCACTGGTAGAAAAATAATGGTGGACACATATGGCGGACTCATCCCTCATGGAGGTGGGTGTTTTTCTGGTAAAGATTCCACAAAAGTAGACCGCTCTGGTGCATACATGGCTCGTTTTGTAGCAAAAAATCTAGTAGCAAGTGGCTATGGTAAAGAAGTCCTAGTGTCTGTGGCTTATGCTATCGGCATGGCTGAACCCCTTATGATAGAAGCTATAAATGAAAAAGGCGAAGACTTGGCAGAGGTAGTACGCAAAAATTTTGATTTCAAACCACTATCTATAATAGAGCGTCTGGGTTTGAGAAATCCTATCTTTAAACAAACTGCAAAATACGGCCACTTTGGAAAAGATGGCCTCCCTTGGGAAAAAATTGAGGGTCTTCATTAGACCTGTATTACTTGCTATTGCTTTCTAAATATATCTTAGAAACAAAATCTAGTAAAATTTTAGATAGTGTGGTATAATATTCCAATTATGGAAAATACCTTAGGTTATAAGCTTAAATGTATAAATGAAGATTTCCAAGTAACAGAGGTATCTCTGATGCCATCTTTTATATCAAAGGGCGCTCCTAAATTTACATACATTTGGCTTCAAAAGTCTGGCTTCACAACATTTGAGGCATTAGAACAAATTAAAGTTTTTTTTAAACTTTCATTCGAAGATGTGTGCAGTCAGGGTCTAAAAGATGAAGACGCAATCACAGAGCAACTTCTTTCTGTAAAGAAAATTTTAAAAGAAAGAGATATAAAAGCATTTAATAAAAAATATGCTTCTAAAAAAAGTTTTTCAAAAATAAAATACATAGTTGGCTATGGCAAAATTCCCATAAAAGAAAGAGCGCTCCATGGTAATGCTTTTAAAATAGTAGTAAGAAATTTAAATTCTACTTTGGCCGACAACCTCTCAAAGTACATAAATAACAACAAACAACTTTACTTCATAAATTATTATGATAGCCAGCGATTTGGAATGCCGGGTGGCCCATACAATACTCATTTGATTGGTAAGGCTATTGCAAAAAATGACTGGAAACAAGCTTATAGCGAATTGATGATTTCCAATAATCTTAGTGATAAAATCAAAACAAAAATAAAGAAAAACTCCGATTTCAAAAAAGTTTTTGAATCTATGAATGCAAAAAAGGTTTCGTTCTTCGTTTCTGCCTATAACAGTTTTTTGTGGAACACTCAGGCCTCCCTAGAAGTTAAAAAACACACTAAAAGTAAAAAGATTTTATTTAAAAACGTTGGTGAATTATATCTACCTACAAGTTCAGTATTTCAGTGTCCTCATTCTTATGAAGCAGGAGGTTATGAATTAATTAAAGAAGACTTTTCAGTTGAGCCAATGCAGAATAAGAGAAATCTTTTGGTTGCTACTAAAATGTACGTCCATGACTTAGAAGATGATGAACTCCATGTAAGTAAAAAGAAAATTACACTTTCTTTTTACTTACAGACGGGCAGCTATGCTACTATGGTTATAAAGCAACTTTTTATAAATTTAATTAATCGATAAATTTTGGATAAAAATATAGAAATTGAAATAAGAGGGCCATTATCGAAAGAAGAGTTTGAAAACTTAGCAAGGTTTTTTGAAATTAATGGAAAAAAGAAGTCAGAAAAAGATAGAGTGCTGATTGATTATTCAACTTTTCTGGATGGTGGGGTTGAAAATAGAAAGAAAGACATACGACTCCGAGTGACCAATGGTATGCCCGAAATTATTGTGAAAATTGGTGAATGGGGAGGCAATGAACAGCGTAAAGAACTTTCTGTTTTTGCAAAAGAAGGTGAATTTGATACCTTGGTAGAAATTTTTGGTGAGCTTGGATATGGCAAGGGTATACTTTGTGTTAGAAAAAGCAAAGTTTATGACTATAAAAATATTGAATTTGCATTAGTTGAAGTACCGAATCACAGTTATTATTACGAAGCAGAAAAAATGGCTTCGAGCGTAGAGAATGGCAATATGTTAATGCAAGAAATTGAAAATGTGTGCAAAGAGCTCAATCTTAAGATTTTTGATAAAAAAGATTTTTTTGATTATATTGAAAAACTAAACAAAGAGTCTAACGAAGTTTTTGAGTATAAAAACTTTACATCTAACTATTTCAAAAATAGATTTGGCTTAAAATAAAAAATAGGTGACTGGATTAACCGAGTCACCTATCTAACTGATTGGACAAAACTACTTTCCATGATGGCCCTTCACATAGACTCTCCCTTGGATTATCTTGTGAGCTGGGCGATTGTGAATCGTAGCGTTTCGAGCAAACTCTTTACCGCAGGAAGGACATTTTAGATCCCCATTTGTGTCGTCCGACATTATCATGTCGACATAACATTTGAGGAGGTGTCCGCCACCTTCTTTTTTATAGCGATATAGTCGAGTTCGGCATGAATTACAATGAACGTCTATTGTGTATGTATCTTTTTTCATTTCTAGATTTTTGTTTACCTCCTAGAATGATGCTTTGATGGCATCGAATTTTGGAGGACATACCCCGACGCAAGCGTTGCATGATATGCAGTTGTCGGCAATCATTGCTACGGATTTTCCACCTGCGCGACCCACCATAGACAGAGCATCGAAAGCACAAGATGCAATACAGATTTCGCAACCTGTACATTTTTTTTCGATCACTACTGGACGAGGTGATGAAAATTTGTGCTCATCTATTTTGTCGAGCGTGAGTCCCAATAGGTCAATTACCGAAGGATACTCAGGATGTTCTGAGAGAAATCTCTGCAAGCCGTATTTAATCTGCTTGAAGACCTTCGGACCTTTTAGAGCAGGAGCGGTGTACAGTTGGACTGCGCTTGCGCCTGCCATGAGCATCTGAATTACATCGTCTGCAGTAAAAATTCCACCGCAACCGACGATAGGAATACTTACCGTGCTTGAAAGTTGCTGAACGCACCATAGAGCTACAGGGAAAATTGCTTTTCCTGTCATTCCACCGCCACCTCCCTTGATTCCAAGTTTTGGTTTAGCAGTTTTGGTGTCGATCAACATTCCTGGGCCAATGCTATTAGTACAAACGATCGCATCAGCCCCTAAGTCTTCGGCTTGCTTTGCCATAGGCAAAAGCATATTTGAATACGACAACTTAATCCAGATTGGAGTTGTCGTAATGCCTCTGACTCTTTTCATGAGTTGTGTCATATGGCGCGTATCGACATTCAAATTTCCGTGTAATGCTCCAGAATGTGAACATGAGATGTTGATTTCAAATGCATCAACACCAACTTTGTCGAATTCACGTATTAAATCACAACAACTTTCCAAGTCACGTCCTGAAAGCGAGATGATAAGAGGGCTGCCGGTCGCTTTGACCTGCCCCACTCCATGGTCTCGCCAATCGGTCCACGGTTTTTCATTTCCCCACTCACAATTAAGCATACTGTTGTCAAAAACTGCATAGCGTGGAGATGTGATTCGCGAACGTTCTACTGGAACGTTCTTTTTAAGCGATCGGGTAATTATGCCCGAACAGCCGTAAGGTAGAGCTCTCAGAAAGAACTCCGGTGTTTCGGTGATGTACCCTGAAGCAAGCAACAATGGCGTGCTAAACCTCAGACTACCAACTTGTGTTTCTAGTATCATCGTCTTTCTCCCTTCGTTTCTATTTCTGATTGCAAAATTGCATGAACCTTTTCAAAAACTTGATCTTCCTCGGCCTCCGTAATTTCAATCACAGAAGCATAAAGATGTTTTTGTTGTAGAATTGTCTCGATTTCGCTCTTTGCTTTTATGACCCTTTCTTCTATCTCAGCCTCACTTTCGGTTTTCCTCACCAAAGTAAGCCTTTTGCGAAGAAATGACAAGTCTGAAGTCACGAGACCAATAGCGATAATCTCTGCGTTTACCTTACATGCCTCCACCATATTGTCTGGATGCACTTCGGTAATTTTAATAGCCGAACTTGGCAATAGATCTACTTTTCTTAGGCCATAAAAATGGCCGAAGAGGTTTTGAACCAAGACAAGCTCACCCAATCCATTTAAGCGATTGAACTCAGAAAGTGGAATGCTTACTCTGTTTCCAGTTCCTATCAACTCTTTTGGTCGTAGGGGTCTAGTTGTTAACCAAGCCATTTCCTCGATGTGAGGATAAAGACTTAGTAATCGTTCTTTTATGTAGCCCTTACCGACTCCGGAAGGCCCACCAAGAGAAATAATCATTGAAGTAGCCTCCTTTTTAGTTGTCAAAGAATTTAGTTACAGTGCCAGTCTACCTCCTTATAGCCTAAAGTCAATAGGACGTAATTATATTGATTTTGTCAACTTTATGTTACTATCCATATTATTGGGGAGAAAGTTTAACCTATTAAAATAAATTAGTGTTACAATAAATCTATATGAACTGGTTTTTTATAGCTTTAGGTGCGCCATTTTTATGGGCTTTGGTAAACATAGCTGACCAATACCTAGTAGAAAAATATTCCACCGGCAAGCGTGGCTCGGGTGGACTTGTACTTTTTTCTAGTTTAATTGGTATTTTTGTAGCTGTATTTATTACCACTTTTACTTCTGGAATTTTTGATATTTCTGTGTTGGATAAAATATTGCTACTAATCACAGGAGGGCTCACTATCGCTTGGGTAATTTTATATTTATTTACCATAGAAATAGAAGACATTTCTGCTATAGTCCCCTGGTTTTTGACCATACCAATATTTGGTTATATTTTGGGTTATATATTTTTGGGAGAAACTCTCACAATAAAACAAATCATAGCTTCACTCATAATATTGTTTGGTGTATTGTTGATATCCATAGATTTTTCAAAGGAAAAGAAAACCTTTAAATGGCTACCAGCCATTTATATGCTGGTGGCTTGCCTCTTGGTTTCTATCGCTGGAATAATTTTTAAATATGTAACTGTTGAAAATAATTTTTGGGTTTCAAGTTTTTGGGAATATGCTGGGCTCGGAGGGTTTGGAATACTGATTTATATTTTTATTCCTAGATACCGAGCAGAATTTATGCAAATGAACAAGCAAGGTGGAAAAAAGATTTTTACTTTAAATACTTTTAGTGAAATTTTCACAATTTGTGGCAATTTACTCACAAATTATGCATTGATTCTAGCTCCTGTGGCTTTGGTGTATCTCGTCAGTAGCTTTCAGCCAGCAATAGTCCTCTTCTTCACGATTTTAAGCACAAAATTTTTCCCCAATATAGTAAAGGAAGATTTGAGTAAGTATGTTTTAATGCCTAAAATCATAGCAATAATAGTGATGACTATAGGCAGTGCAATACTATTTCTGTAATACATGTGCTAAAATACATATATGCAAGAAGGTGCTAAAAAGGAAAATAATATATTTCTATATTTATTATTAGGTGGATGTCTCATAGCTATTGCTGTATCTTTCTACTTTTTCTATTTTAAAAAAGACTATGAGTTTATCGTGGAGGTCGCTTGTGACCCGACAAAGGAGACTTGTATCCAGCGTGATTGCACCAACCCTGATGATTGTCCACCAAATGGCTTTTCTGACTTCAAGAGATACAGCTTAAATGCTGGTGATTTTGAAATGTGTGAAAACGAAGACTGCACCAATGCTTGTGAGGCAAAATCTATACAATGCACTCAAATAGAATGCGTAGAAGATGACATAGCAGGAGAATCTTGTAGTGTAGTAGAAAATAAAATTGAAGAAAATATAATTCAAGAATAAAATGATAAAAATTGGAGACTATGATGAAATAATGAATAATCGCAAGCTTTTTAATAAAGTTGTATACACCCCCCTGTCTGAAGCACTAAAGCTACTAGAAGAACGCAGAAAAGATCCTGTCTTAATGGCAAAAATTGAAGAATTATTGAAAGGAGATGTTCCAGAAATTTTGAAAGGAGAAAATATAAGTGGGGTACATTTTAGACAAATTGCTACACCCAACCATGATGTACATTGGTTTACAGAATTAACAAAAGACCATGGTTTAAAAACAGTTTTTTTTGAATATTATGATGATAAATTTACTTCAAACAATAGCTTTAAGCATTCTCTCGGACAACTTAGAATACACCCTAAACTAAATAAAAAAGGAGATCATATAGAAGAAAAAGTTACGATTTTTGATTTTAATAAATACAATGGTAAACAATTTAAAGAAGTTTTAACACTTTGGTCAGAGCCATTAATAGATTTTCATAAAAGATTATTTGAGGTTTGTGATTATAATACAAAAGATTTAAATTTTTATGATGCATCAAGATGGTTTAAGGAAAATGGTGAACATGCAACTGATTACTATCAAAACTTTATGTTATTATTTATATGTCATGGTATACTTTTTGAAAATTTTTTAACTACAAAAGACTCTGAGGGGGAATTCACAAAAAATATATTACTGCCTGCATTTGAAAAAGCTTATAATTTAACAGGTGTAAAGCCACTGATAGTACCAATTCCACCGATGGATAATGAAGATGATGTGCATTGGATTTCTTATGACAGTAAAATAAAACCATTACTTAAATCATTAAACTTATGCTAGACCTAAACACCGTAATAAATACATGTTACGAAACAACAAGCTCACTGAGAGATATCGCTAATTATTCTCACTTAATTCCCGTAGTCTTGTCACTTGCTCTTGGTATTTTCATATTCATAAAATCAAAATTTAATTTTTTCTCAAAAGTATTCTTGGCTTTTATTATCTCATTCTCATTCTGGCTTTTAGGAGATTGGATTATCTGGACATCAAATAACTACAATCTTGTATATAGTATTTGGTCAGTTTTATTATACATTGAAATAGTATTCTACACACTTGGATTATATTTTGCTCTTGTTTTCGTTCGAAGGTCCGATATTTCTTTCCCTGCAAAAGTCATCTTATTCCTTTCGACTATCCCCGCTTTCCTTCTCACAATAAACCAACAATCAGTCACAGGGTTTAACCAGCCTGTCTGTGAAGCATTTAATAATGATGTACTAGATAGCTACAAGCTCATCTTTGAAGCAATAATTTTGTTTGTTATATTGATGTACGCTATAAATCCTTTCTTCAAAAGACTAACCTGGAAAGAAATAATACCTAGGTGGGTGGTGCTCGGTTCTATGTTTTTATTCCTTGCTATTTTTGGAATCACAGAATACATAGCCTCAGTGACAGGAAACTATGAAATAAATCTATATAGCTTATTCCTACTTCCTGTATTCCTAGTAGCTATTATTTACTCTGTGTTCGAACTAGACATATTCAATGTAAAAGTATTGGGATCTCACTATCTAGTCATAGGGTTGGTCATATTGATGGGTGGTCAATTGTTCTTTATCACAAACACCACAAATAGATTGCTCACTATCATCGCCATGATTATAGCTGGTATTTTGAGTTTTGTATTATTTAGAAATATCAAAAAAGAATCAGACCAGAGGACACAAATCTTGAAACTTAATACTGATTTGCAAAATCTAGTAAATCAAAGAGAGTCCTTGGTGCACTTGGTCACTCATAAAGTCAAAGGTTCTTTTACTCACTCAAAATACATCTTTGCTGGTCTACTCGACGGAAGCTTTGGGGATATTTCTCCTGAATTAAAAAAAATAGCTCAAGATGGACTAGACTCCGACAATACAGGAATAAATACTGTGGACTTGGTATTAAACGCTGCAAACTTGGCACGAGGTACAGTACGATATGGTATGAAAAAAGTAGATTTCAAAAATATTTTACTCGACTCTATCAATAATAAAAAAATGGGCATAGAAGCCAAAGGGTTGAAATTAATTATTGAAATAAAAGATGAGAAAACACCAAACTTTTACAACATCATGGGTGATGCTTTTTGGCTCAAAGAAGCTGTAAACAATTTACTAGAAAATTCTCTCAAATATACAAAGATAGGTACTATAAATATAACTCTTGAAAAGATCGTTGATAAAATAAAACTATCAGTAAAAGATACAGGGATAGGTATCACAAAAGAAGATAGAAAAAATCTATTTACTGAAGGTGGACGTGGTAAAGATTCTGTAAAAGTAAATGTGGATTCTACGGGTTATGGT
Source organism: uncultured Candidatus Saccharibacteria bacterium (assembly GCA_964472335.1). GTDB lineage: Bacteria > Patescibacteriota > Minisyncoccia > Phycocordibacterales > UBA9973 > UBA9973. Next base: position 12,793 of record CAYYJU010000008.1, read on the forward strand.
TTGTACACAGTAAAGCTAATCATCGAAGCACACAAAGGAAAAGTATATATGGAATCCGAAGGTGCAGGTAAGGGCTCTCAATTCTATGTAGAGCTCCCTGCCCTTCCTGAAAAAGAAAAAGTAGTCGAAGCTCCTACTGCTTAACTTCACTAGTTCCTAGTCTCAAGATTATTTCTCGGACAGCGTTTTCACTATTTGTGATAACGATAGAATTATCATCGGCAAATACATATGCCATTACTATATTTTTATCTGTGTCGTACAAAATACGAGCATTTTTGTTTTCTATAATACCGTTTTCAAAGTTTTTAGTTAGAAGATATTTTGTTTCTGGCAGTAGATCTACTCCGAAAAATCCATGCAGATCCAAAAACATTTTAGATTCCCAAGAACGCATAATCTCAAACACATCTATAATAGAACGCATTTTCATCAGCATGAAAAAGCTATTGCTAGAATTATCATTTTTTATGATACCCATCAAGAAATTTTCTTCTACAAAGTTTGTCTCACTAGGATTAAAACTGCCGTCTATCGCAGACATAAACTTTCTCAAACCGACAGGGCTTTTGTTTAAAGTAGGATATATACCTTCTATCTGACGAACTTTTATAGTACTTGTATTCACACCCTCAGAGACTTTTTTCTCTATTACAGCTTTTTTTAAGTCTGCTATCTCGAGTAAGGTATTTTTGTCTGTAAAAATAAGAGGAACAAATTGTTTTGCCACGGGCACAGCTGGCACTTCCTTGTTTTGGAAAAAGAAAAACAAAGTTCCTATAGAAGCTAAAATCAAAAATAAACCAAAAAACATAAAAACTTTATTCTTTTTAGATTCTGGAGATTGATTTCTCTTTTCTATTTCATGCTGTTCTTCGCTATGAATTATTTTTTTTATTATTCCACCCTTGCCATCTTCGAGCGCATTTGTCATGTCTTCAACATAAGTTTTTATAACCTTACGCTTGGCTATTGGCAAATCACCTATTTTGTTATCGTCGGGTATTTTATTTTCTGGCTCCATGATTTTATAAAAATTTTAAAACTAAATTTTTATTTTTTAGCAAAAAAATCTTTGTCAGCTTCGCGAATAGATAGACTTATTTTACCTGCTACTGCGTCCACTTTTATTATCTTCACTGGCACTATCATTCCTTCTTTTATTATATCAGCTACGCGCTCTACACGAAATGGTGCGAGTTCAGATATATGCACCATGCCGTCGGTAAAAGCATTTAGTCGTACAAAAGCCCCAAAGTCTGCCACTTTGACTACTTCCCCTTTTAGTATTTCTCCTACTTGATATTCGTGAGTCATCATCTCTACGATTTCTTTTGCTTTATTTGCAGAATCTCCTACTCCAGTAAAGTACACAGTACCATCATCTTCGATTGTGATTTCAGCTCCTGATTTTTCTTTTATTTCTTTTATAGTTTTTCCTCCGCCACCGATTACCATACCTATTTTATCTGGATTAATTTTTATGATAAGTATTTTCGGTGCTCGAGCTGAAATTTCTGCGCGAGGGGCTGGTATTTCTTTTTCAATTCTGTCTATGATAGCGACACGAGCAGTCTTTGACTGACGCATAGCTTCACCGAGTATTTTTATTGGCACACCTTCTACTTTTACATCTAGTTGAATTGCAGTCACTCCATCTCGTGTTCCAGCAATTTTAAAATCCATATCTCCGTGGTGATCTTCTGGCCCTTGGATATCGGTCAAAATTTTATATTTATCATCAGACTCATACATTAGCCCCATTGCTATACCTCCGACAGGAGCCTTGATAGGTACTCCACCATCCATAAGGGCGAGAATAGATGCACAGATAGAAGCTTGTGATGTAGATCCATTTGATGCCATAGATTCAGAAACTACTCTGATGGTATAAGGAAAATCTGCGACAGATGGTAATACCATAGCCAATGCTTTTTCAGCCAAAGCTCCATGTCCTACCTCTCTACGATTTGTAAATCCTGCACGGCCCACTTCTCCAGCAGAGTATGGAGGAAAATTATAGTGATGCATAAATCTTTTTTCCACTTTCAATTGCATGCCATCTATGAGCTGTTTATCTTCTGGTCCACCGAGCGTAAGCACAGAGAGTACGTGTGTTCCTCCACGATAAAAAATTCCAGAACCATGTACTATAGACGATACTCCGCCTGCTTGAGCATATAAATCACGAAGTTCATCCATCGCTCTACCATCAGCTCTTTTGTTTTCATTTATTGCTTCTTTGTGCAATATATCATTTTCAGTATTATCAAATAGGGCATCCTCTAGAGCAAAATCATCTCTATCTGGATAATGCTCTTTTACCATTTTATTCCAGACACCATGCAGTTCGTCTATTTCCTTTTTGCCCGGACCAGAGAAGATAGCTTCCACCATTTTTGGTAATATATTTTCATTAAATAATTTTACTGACTCAGGATTTATTTCTTCTTTTGGTATTACTCTTTTTGTCTTTCCTATTTCAGCCACAATTTTCTTTTGAAAATCTTCTATCTTGGTGATTTCCATACTTGCGACCTTAAAAGCTTCTTCTAGTTCTGCCTCTGGTGTCTGGTGAGCAGAAGCCTCTATCATGTTTATATTTCCATCTTTACCACACACAGTCAGGTCAAATTTGTATTGAGAATCATCTTCCCGTAATTTTTGTGAAGGATTTATTTGCAAAACATCATTATCATATTTACCAATACGCACACAGCCTACTGGTCCAGCCCAAGGAATATTTGAGACAGCGAGAGCAAGTGAGGCCGCATTTACTGCCAATATTGTAGGATCCTCGTCATCTGCAGATATCACAGTCACTATGACCTGCACCGCGTGGCGAATAGATTGATCAAATAGTGGGCGCAATGTTCGGTCTATTACTCGACTACCTAAAATAGCATCTTCTGAAGGCTTACCCTCTCTTTTCATAAAGCGACCGCCCAAAATCTTACCAGAAGCATAAAACTTCTCTACATAATCCACAGTCAAATTAAACCAGCCCAATCCTTTTTGGCTGTCTTTAGACATACAAGCAGTAGCCAAGACTACTGTCTCACCATAACGAAGCATGACTGAGCCATGAGATTGCTCGGCTAAATCTGTAAATACGGCAGTCATTGTCTTACCGCCAATTTCTACTGAATATTCTTTTTTTTGCATATTTTACCCACTTTGGTGGGTCGAGTTCGTGCCCAGACTGCAGTATTGTCCCTTTTTTCACCCAAGAACACTACTATATGTCTGAACGCGAACCAAATTAATTAATAAATCAATATTATAATACCACTTTTTATCAAAAATGCCAACTTTTACATGTTAAAATGGCATTAACTAGTTATCCCCAATTGGGTTGACTTGAGGCCCATATTGGGCTACCCTTTATATATAGCCCTGAAGAGAAGCCCTACCTTAGCTGACTGAAAGCTAGAGAAGACAGTAACCATCGTGAGAACCTTTTCCACTTAAATAAACCTTATTTTAGTGGTCATAACACAACTTAATTGGTCGTTCTGTGGTTTTAAACCCTTATTTGCTATGTCTGTGGGGGCTTAAAAAGGCAAATCTCTCGATATACATTTGTTTTATAAAACACTTACCTAAAATGTCTAAATATTCCCTTACTTACCCCTTATTGATTGGGGCAGTTTTTGTTTCTTTAGCTACTCCAAGTAAAACTGAGGCTAGCTTTTTTTCTTCAATTTTAAATAACAATCAAGCTCTGGCAGAATCTACATTCCCTTCTAGTAATAATTCGCAGACTATGCCCCTACTGCAAGCAAACATCTCCTCTTTCCAAGTTTTACAAAAAAAAGATGAAAAGGTTCAGACAATTGATACAAATAAAAATATAAATATCGTTTCAAATAATTCTTTACTACCTACTGCTAGTCCTCAAAGTGCCATGGGAGAAGGTGTGGGTGGTGTAGAATTCTCTGAAGAGAATGACATAGAAATATATGTCGTAAAAGCTGGAGATACTCCACAAATAGTGGCTGATATGTTTGATATCTCTGTAGATACTATCTATTCAGCAAACGATATGAAAAAAGGTGATAAATTAAGTGTAGGAGACGTGCTCCTTATCTTGCCTTTTTCTGGAGTAGAACACACAGTAGTCAAAGGAGATACTATAAAAAGTGTCGCAAATAAATACAAAGTAGACTTGAAAGATGTACTTAGTGCAAACGACCTAGAAGTAGATTATCTTCTTTCAGTAGGAGAAAAATTGATGATTCCAGGAGCAGAATTACCAGGTGCTTCTACTACGACTACAAAACCAAAGACTGCTACCACGACAAAAGGTGGTAAGACTATCAAGCAATCTCTCCCAAGTGTTTCTGGTTACTTTAAAAACCCAGTACCAGGTGCACGAAGAACAAGAGGGGTAAAACCAGGACATAGAGGAGTAGACCTTGCAGCTCCAATTGGTACACCTATATACGCGGCTGCTGATGGTAATGTGATAATCGCCAGAATGGGATACAATGGTGGCTTTGGAAATTACGTAGTGATTCAACATGGAAATGGCACAAAGACTTTGTATGCTCATATGTCTAGACTAGGCACAACCCCAGGAGCTACTGTATCTCAAGGAGAAGTAATAGGTTATGTCGGCAATACTGGAAGATCAACAGGTCCACATACCCACGTAGAAGTCCTCGGAGGTAGGAACCCTTTCTAAAAATTTAAACAAAAAAAGCCCCGACATTTGTCGGGGCTTTTTCTATAAATTTTATTCAAGATAAGTAAGGGCTACCATAGCAATTACCCCCACCATAACTGCTAGTATTTGTATTATGGAATGCTTCACCTCTTTGGTTTTATGAAGCTCAGGTATCAAGTCTGCGACTGCTATATAAATAAATCCTCCAGCAGCAAGTGGCAAAAACCATAGTGCTGCTGCTTCCACGTTCGCTCCTAATGTAAACAAAACAATAGCCCCGAGAACAGCAGAAAGGCCCGATAAAAAGTTGAGCCACAATGCACGCTTCTTTGTATAACCAGAATGCAAAAGGACTCCAAAATCCCCTACTTCCTGTGGGATTTCGTGCAAGATTACAGCTATGGTTGTAGCTATTCCTACAGGGATACTGACGAGGAAGCTAGCAGCGATTATCATTCCATCTAAAAAATTATGCACTCCGTCTGAAAATAAAACTAATTTACCTACAGGGTGTATATAATTATCATCTTTGTCTTCACCGTGGTGATGCCAATGTAAAAACTTTTCCAGTATAAAAAAGAAAAATATTCCAGCTATAATCAAGACACTAGTATTTGTAATATTTGGTGAATTTTCAAAAGCTTCTGGTATTAGATGTATGAGGGCATCACCAAGTAATGCTCCAACGGCGACACTAATAAATATAAAAATATATTTACGTAATAATTCTTCCCTTACGGATAAAGCCAAAACTCCAATAAATGAAATCAGGCTCACCACAATAAGACTCCCAAACGCATACAGATAAATTGTTGTCATATAATTAATTTTATTAAGAGAATAATAATAAATTTGTGCGGGGTAAGGGAATCGAACCCTTGACATCAGTTTGGAAAACTGAAGTTATACCATTTAACTAACCCCGCATGGGATATATTTGATATTAGCAGAAAACTAAATATTATTCAATTACTTCCCTTCTTGTTTCAATCTATACTCTGCATACTCAGCTATAACTTCTGGAGTTATCCAATCATAGTTTGTATACCAATTCACTCCTTCTTGTTGCCGAGAGTAATAACTCCCCCCAGCACTAGCTCTAATTTTTTCTGGAAGTGAAAATAAAGACATTCTTAGAAACATAAACCCTTCGTAATCTTTTAAATTTTTTATATAATTTATTCCACCAGATCTTTCTCCTTCTGTTTTAAGTTCACTATTACATGGGACTGATCCAAAGATAGCCCCAGCCGGTATGAGTACCCCATCTATTCTTACTGGTTTTAAGGATACACAACTAAAAGAATCCCCAAGATGCCTCCCCATTTTTTCTAGCATAAGTGGCTTATTTTGATTATCAAGTATCAAATTTGTATAACCATCGTCTGGATTGCCGTATTTTCCTGAGAGATAAGTGAGCATATGTTTCTCTGCTTTTACACATGTACCTGGTATGTCAATCATAGAAAATGGTTCGGCTGTGTTTAATTCAACTTCATTTTCAGTCCTAGGTATAGCTTCCCTGTCTATAATCTGAATAATTAGCAACAGAATATTTTTCTTTGCTACGTCAGACTCTTTCTCCATTAAATCAATCAACTTTTTTAAATCTACTTTTTCTAAAAAAGTTTTTGATATAATTTTATGAAGTTCTTCATGAGAAAAATTTTCATTTTCTATATCTTTTACAAATTTTAAGTGAAATCTTTCTTCCAATTCACGATCTAACTCTAGTCTTTTGCCTGGATCTTCTGACACAAGAATACTTTTTAAGTACTCACTTGATTCTATATACACACTACGTGGTTCGATTTCAGTAGCCCTAATATTTAAAGCTACATCAAACATGTGCAAAAGATCTTCAGAGGTTTCTATGTTGCTTTCATGCAAAGCAATTGTAATGAAATCCCTAAATTCTCTTTGATACTCAAAATCAAACTCTTGTTTCTCAAGTGAATACTTGTGCTGTGGGTCAGGATGCTCTATAAACTTATTTTCTGGGTTAAATTTAAAATCCATAATTATTTTTTCAGAACAGCTGAGTGTTCACTGTTCGGAGAAACCATATTTTCCAGAGCTTTCGCTATGCCCATAATCTTTGTCGGATAATTTACAGATTCTTTTACTTTACAATTTTTTACATACTCATTTATGTCTCCTTTGAATTTAAAGAAATCTCCTTGCTTGCCACTCGGTCTTTTCAAGACATGTCCTTCTCCCCTATTGTAAGCCAAAAATGCCCAAAGCCACAAATCGCTATTACTCACTGAGACGCCGGCTAGGTTTGCACATTCTTGTGCTTTATTATAGAGCCATATCAAATATTCACAGGCTTTTTCCGTACTTTCAACTATATCATTTACATTTTTCAACTTAAATCTCTTTGCGCTGGCTGGTATAAATTGCCAAGGACCACCTGCTTCTGACCCTTTATTGTATGCATTTTTATTCCAATAAGATTCAGCGAGAGCGAGAAAGACTAAATCTTTTGGCACACCTTCTTTTTGAAAAATTTCTAAAATTACTTCCAAGTCACTTTGCTTTTTATTTTTTGTATCTAAAAGCCTGTTCCATCCTATTTTTAAAGATTCATGATTAGCCCCACCTTCACTATGTTTCCTGTACCACTCTTCTACCTTTGCTAAAAATTCTTTTCCTTGGTTAGGAGTTAATTCTCTGCTGTCAAATAATTCATTTATTACCCTCTCTTTGTTTGACTCATTGCTCTCTAAAATTTTCTTTGGCATCTCTGTTTCCTTTGCCAAAGCGGTGCCAGCAATAGCGGTGCCGGCTATTGCCCCTCCTAGTTTTTTTAAAAACTCCCTTCTGTTCATGCCCATATTTGAAGGTCCATTTTCCATGTCGGGCTGCTGGGAATCGAACCCAGTCTAAACGCTCCCAAAGCGCTTGTACTACCGGTATACTACAGCCCGAATATTAAAATAAATTACTTTGGACCTATATTGTCTCGGCGTTTAAACGCTCTCAAAATGAAGGCGCTTGTGACCGGCATACTACAGCCCGAAGACAATCTAATATATCACAAAATAATGTCATTTACTACTTTTACCTTGGCTTTCTTGTTTTCTAAATCTAAATACACCACAAAAAGGTCGACCTGCCATTCTACATCATCCCCTATTTTTTTATCTAAAAGATATGTTTGTATTGTCCTTGATAATCTTTTCAATTTCCACGGATGCATATTGTCTTCTGTGTGATATCGGTCAATTGTCTCTTTTGAAGGCAAAAAATCACTAGAAACGCTTTTCACCTCTATAAAGAAGATTTTATTGTCCTTTTTGGCTACAATATCAATTTCTCCCCATTTTTTAGTGTAATTCCTGTCTAAAATTGAAAAGCCTTGTTTCACAAGAAACCTTTCAGCTATATTCTCTCCGATTTCACCTGTTTTTTGTTGTTTAGATGTAAATACCTTAGGCATATGGGTTGTTTCATGTAAAACACCTATATTTGTGTTTCACGTGAAACGTTTTTTACTATTTTATGTCTTTTACTAAAATAACCTTATTTAACAACATATTTTATCAAAAATTGACCTAAAAGACAGATTTTTTAATTGTCCTTTATTAACATATTAACAGACTTATCCCCAATTTACCCGTCCTTTGGGGTCGGTTATAAACATAATCCTTATAATCAAAGCTTTTACAAAAGGACAGGGGTTTTTGAAATAACTTGCCTTTATTATGTGCACCCGGAGGGATTCGAACCCCCAACGACGGTTCCGAAGACCGGCGTGATATCCATTTCACTACGGGTGCAGTGAATATAAATTATACATTACTTTTTTGTATTATCAAAATATTCTTTTATTTAAAGCTCAAAATATTAAATTGCAATATATTGAATATAGTATTATAATTACTAAGTTAAAAATTAATTGCGGTGTTGGTTTAGTGGTTTATCGTGTCATAGAGGCATATTAGAAGGTTAAAATTTAATAAATAACATAATGCGGTGTTGGTTTAGTGGTTTATCGTGTCATAAAGCCACGTTAGTAAGTTAAAATTTAATAAATAATATAATGCGGTGTTGGTTTAGTGGTAGAACACGTCC
>CAYYJU010000009.1:0-21135 GCA_964472335.1 uncultured Candidatus Saccharibacteria bacterium
AAAATTTACAAATATTCCCTGTGCAGTCTCAGGTCGCAAGTATACAGTAGAAGCAGTGTCTTCCATTGCGCCAATTTTTGTAGCAAACATCATATTAAATTGACGCATCTCACCGAGCTTTCCTCCACAGTCAGGACATTTTTTTACATCCTCCAGCTGGTCTGCACGAAATCTATGCTGACATTTTTCGCATTCTACTAGTGGATCAGAAAATCCTGCTACGTGTCCTGAGGCTTCCCAGACTTTACTATTCATCAATATCGCCGCGTCTACACCGTACATGTCGCGTCTGTTGTCCACAAATTTTTTCCACCAATTTTGTTTAACATTATTCTTTAGAGCTAGTCCAAAATGCCCATAATCAAAAGTACCAGAGAGTCCTCCATATATCTCTGAGCCCTGAAAAATAAATCCGCGTCTTTTACAAAGCGAAACTATCTTTTCCATTAAATCATTGTTTTCTTTCTTCATATTTTTTATAACTTTCTACTTTATGAACTTTATAACTACTGTGCTACCAAGCCTCCACCTGCGGGGAATTGGCTGTCACTGTCTAGCTTGGTACGAAGGGCTGGTTTACTGACCCTTACATCTACATTAGCAAAATCATCATGTCCGGTCAAAATTGCATCATTTATGATTATTGGCACAGTATTTACCTGAGAAAATAGTGGCGTATATCCTATCTGGAAAGAAACAGTTTTATCAGAGCCCACTATGCCTGTGCCTTTTGAAATTCTTCCTACATTCCAAATCATTTCTCTGCTACTTGTATTATAAGTCACATTTTCAGTGAGAGGAGAGATAACACCCATAAAACGAACCCATGTAGGCAATATTGCTCGTACTTCTCCCTTGGAAATACTATTTGAAGTATTTGATAAAGTCCAAGTGACAGTATATGTAGTCTCTTTTTCCACTTTTGGTGGTATTGATCCGGTATTAATAAAAGGTCCAGAATAATAAAATGCTTTAGTAGACAAACCTAAGTCAGAAATAATCCTAATTACTTTGGATTCAGAATTGGTCAATTCTTTTGGTTCATAACCTTCTACTAATTGTTTACCAGATATCGATACTTCTATGTTGATAGATGGATCATTCAATATTCCTTCCGTGGCAGACAAGAGTGGTATTGGAGATATAGTAAATTCTACAGAACCAAAATCCCCTGGGTTTATCTCCGCAAATTGACTCTGTGAGAATTTGTCCCAGACAACTGTATTTTGCAATGAATCATAGGTTCCCTGCTCTGCTGTCACAGTCTTTTTATTAAAAGCATTTCCAGAAATCTTTGCTCGAATTTCCAAATCATCTACTTTTGTCTCTAAATTGTTACTCCAATTTATTCTACCCCTAATGATATTTTTTGAATCTGCAGAATATTGAATCTTTGACAGACCATTGATTACGAGATTGGCTTCAATAAAAGGTTTCTTTACCATCACAGTATGTGTAAAGGTATTGTACACGACTCCGATTGTAGATTTATCTGTGGTAGATGGTGAGCCACTATATATACGGAAACTTTTTTCCTCTCCGTCAAAAACATCTAGCATTTTACCAGTTATTGATATACTTCTATCTACTCCAGGAGCAATGTCGCCCATATTCCAGACATTATTTCCAAGAGAAGGCTCAGGTGTAGCTGACACAAATTGAAAACCAGCTGGGTAATCAACTTTTAGTAATACATTTGATAATAATTTATTAGAATTTAAAACTGATTTAACATTTAAAGTAATGTTTTGATTTGGACTAATAGTAGCAGGAGCGTCTACGACAAAGTTTACAGGGGTAGAGCTGATGGTCACTTGATATGGTTTTTCTTTTACAAAGATAGCATTTGAGCCTGGGACTCTGTATTCAATAGATACTTTTATTGGTCGCACTGAACCTTGCTCACCAAAGATTATTATCTTTACATTTTCATTGTGCACAGACCCAGCAGGAATAGAGCCTAGAGACATACGAAAATGCTCAGTCTCAGCAGACAAATCCTCTGCTCCACCTTTTGGATACTCTACCACTAGGTCCACCAACTCGAGAGGAGAATTGTTTTTATTTGTAATACCTATAACTAATGACAGTTCTTCCCCGCCTGGAGTAAAAGCATTTCCAAGAATAGAAATATCTATATTGTTATTTGATACTGTATTGGTCGAAAAAAAGAAAATATAAGACGCATATCCTATGGTCAATAAAAAAAATACAAGTGAAAAAATAAAAAATTTCTTAAATCTAGAAGTTTTCATAAAAAAATTTTCTTTGGAATCAAAAAATTCTTCGTCTCCGTTTTTTCCATCACCCCAAGAGTCTGGGGCAGTAGGTTTTTTTGTCTGCATAAAATTACTCCAATGCTCTACTTTTGATTCATAAGTCTTACTAAAGAGCTTGCTCTTTAGTTCTTCTATTCTGTTTAACTTATTTCTATCACCAGGATTCATTCCATAATTGTACCACAATTAAAGGTGGGTTTCCTTGAGCGCTTTGTTGATTTCTCGTAAAATATTCATTCTGACTTTTGAAGCCTCAAATATAATATTTTCCTCGAATGGAGATTTTACTAATTCATTCAAGTTGTCATTTAATCCTATATATCCTAAATTATGCAGAATTCTCAAAACAATTACTGCTTCTGCATTATTGAGATCATTCTTCTCTTCCATTTTTTCAATAGCTAATAAATTATTTAGTACATCAGCAAACAAAGCTTCATTTGGCTCTACGCCTGCGAGTAAGCGCTTTAATAAACGAGCAATGTTGTGAAAAATTTTTAGAGTCTCAGGTCTTTTTGCTATTTTTTCTAATTGATTTGTCTTTGAGGCGCTAGTGATTCGAAAAAAATTTTGTCCTTGTACTAGGTCTATTTTTAGATATGCATAATCTTGTAAAATAAAGCGAAGCTTTGAAGATATCTTGCGTACACCAGATGCCGTAGCATATATCATGCCTAGCTCTTTAGTAAAGATATAGTAATACTTTCCAGACTCCCCTGTATTTCTACTACCCAATATTATTCCCTCAGTATGATAAATATGATGCATTTATCCTTATATTTTATCAATTCTCACCTTGAAAACCAATACACCTATTTTTATCTCAGTTCCTTCATTTTGTTCAAATTTTATATCTGACACCATCACGACTTTTTTCATATCGTTTTCAAATTTTTGAATTAATTTTTTACCATCATCATTTGTCTCAAAAGATATTGAAACAGCATCGCTGGGAATTAATCCCATCTTTTTTCTCATGTCTTGCAGGCTACGAACGAGCTCACGATAGTCTCCTTCTTCTTTTAACTCTCCTGATATATCTGTATCGAGACTAAAGACTCCTGTGCCTTGGTAATTTTTGACATTCACTTCTTCTTTAATTATTTCTATATACTCTTCTCTCACACTTAGCCCTGTAGCTTCTTTAAGTGGTTGCTTCACTGGAATATTTTTCTGTTGTCTTTCTTTTAATAGATTAGATACACTCTCTCTCACCTTTGCCATCTCTTCTAAAACTTTTGGCTTACCAGATGAGAAAATTCCGAAAATACTTTTCTTTACTTTTGGCCAATCACTCAAGTGTGCACTTTCTGTGTCATTTTCCAATCTCAATTTGAGCCATATATCATCAGCTGTAAATGGAGCAAATGGTGCCATGAGCTTAGCCAAAGTCTTGAGTACAAAATACAGAGTTTGTTTTGCTTCCACATCATTATCTTTTATTCTGTCTCTGGACCGTCGTAAATACCAAGTAGACAAATCTCCTATGAAATCTCTGGTCGCTCGTACTGGTTCGAGTAGTTTGTAATTGTCCAGATTTTTTGTCATCAATTCTACGAGCTCGTCCAATCTTGCGAGTATCCATTGATCCAAAATATTTTTTGATTGTGGTCGCTCGTTTGTTTCTAAACTTTTATCTCTATAGAGTTCGTAAAAAGCGAGGACATTGTATAAAAGACCAAAGATTTGAGCAGATACGAGTGACACAGTCTTTTCATCAAAGTTTTTTGATTCTCCAGGTTGATTTACTGAATACATCCAGAGACGCAGTGCATCTACGCCATATTTATCAATAGCTTCAAATGGATCTACCACATTACCGATAGATTTAGACATTTTTTTACCTTTCGCATCGAGAAGATGGCCCAAACATATTACATTTTTATAAGCCATTCCACGCCCCATCAAAGCTCCGACAGCGTGCAAAGTATAAAACCAACCACGGGTCTGATCTATCGCTTCAGAAATATAGTCTGCTGGATATAGAGGCTCTTTTACATCAAATGGGTAATGGTCTTGTGCAAAAGGCATTGCTCCAGAATCAAACCACACATCCATCACTTCTTTCGTTCTTGTCAGGCTACCACCGCATTTACATTCCAATTTTACTTCATCTATAAAAGGTCTATGTAAATCTAATTCATAATTTTCATTGTGTGGCACAGGAATAAATTCTAGTTTACGCATTTCTCCATTTTTAAAATTTGGAAAATCTTTATTTAAAGCTGGTAAATCTTGGAATGTAAAACCTTTAGTCAAAAAACTAAGTGCCTTAAAGATTCCACCATGGCCGACTATGAGTATATTTTTATTTTGATATTTTGATTCTATTTCATAAATAAAATCTCCGATGCGTTTTGTCGCTTGTGCAAAATTTTCTCCATCATTATATTTTTTTTGTGGATAATAAACATAATCTTCGTCGTATTCTTTCATTACTTCACCGTGAGTTTTTCCGTTGTACTCACTATCTACTTGCCATTCCTCTATTCGCCTATCAAAAACAACCTTATCGAAAGGATATTTGATTTTCTCGCAGACAATTTCTGCGGTTTCCTTGGTTCGTTCAAAAGGTGAAGAAAATACTATATCTATGGTCCCATCTAGCTTTATTGCATTGCCGTGTAATTGTTTCAATCCCTCCTCTGTAAGCTCTTCATGGTTTTCGGAATCTTTGTGGAATATCTTTTCTACATTATTTCTAGCTTGTCCGTGCCTTATCAAGTAATATTTATTTCCAGATTTCTTTGTCTTATTTTTAAGATCTTCGATGCTTCCTATCACCTCTATTTGTTTGCAAGATTCACATTGCCACACTGGCAATGGTGTACCCCAATATCTCTCTCGAGATATAGCCCAGTCTTTTATCTCGCGTAGCCACTCACCAAAGCGTCCGTCTCTGGTGTATGCTGGCTCCCAATTTATTTTTTGGTTTTCGGAAATCAATTGTGCTTTTATCTTTGGATCAGACATCCTGATATACCAAGAATCTCGAGCATAGTATATGAGCGCTGTATGACAACGCCAGCAGTGTGGGTATGAGTGCTTGTAATTTTCTTGCTTGAAAAATAAATTTCTTTTCTTTAAATCGTCTATGATATCTACTGCGAGAGTAGGCTTGCCATCTGTGTTTGTCTCTCTCACAAATCTACCTTCTAAAAATCCTGTACCTTTTACAAAATTTCCTTCTGGATTTACGAGGTGATGTTTTGGCAATCCGACTTCTGTACCCAAGACAAAGTCGTCTTGACCATACATCACAGCAGTGTGCACGATACCTGTACCATCTTCGGTATTTACGAAGTCTGCTGAATAGACTTTATACATCTTATCAGTAGCTTCTTTTTTATCTTCAATTTGTTCTTTCAAAAATGGAAACAGTGCCTCGTATTCTAGGCCTACTAATTCACTGCCTTTGTGCTCAGCTATAATCTCATATTCACTCTCTATTAGGGCTAAGCGTTCTTTTGCTAACACAAATATCTCACTTCCAACTTTTGCTTCCACATAATCAATGTCTTCCCCTACAGCTAGAGCCACGTTGCCTGGCAATGTCCAAGGAGTCGTAGTCCAAGCGAGAATATATTTATTCTCTTGTCCGACAATCTTAAATTTTACATACACAGATAAATCTTTTACATCTTCATACCCTTGCGCAAGTTCATGTGATGACAATGCTGTACCACAGCGTGGACACCAAGGTACGACTTTGTAATCTTTATAAAGTAGACTTTGTTCTTGTACTCTTTTTACGATATTCCATACAGATTCAATATAATTGTTTTCATAAGTCACATATGGATTTTCTTGATCAGCCCAATAACCCATTCTCTTTGTAAAATTTTTCCATAAACCTATATATTCCCAAACACTATCTTTACAAAGTTTATTGAAAGCCACTATGCCATATTCTTCAATATCATTTTTTGACTTAAAGCCTAGTTTTTTTTCTATTTGTAATTCTACTGGTAAACCATGAGTATCCCATCCACCCTTTCGACGAACATGATACCCGCGCATGGTTTTATAGCGTGGAATTACATCTTTAAAAGTAAAAGGTACCATAGTATGCAATACCGGCTTTGAGTTTGATGTAACTGGACCATCAAAAAATACAAACTCCCCTTTTGGTGAATTTTTTTCTAAAGATTTTTCAAAAATCTTTTTTTCTTTCCAAAATTCTAAAACCTTCTCTTCGCGAAATGCTGCATCACTTTTTTTATTTGTATTTTTTTCTTGTTCTTGCATATTTTTTTTTAATTTATTAAATAAAAAAACTCGTCCCCGTACAACAATTGATAAATTGCTATACAAGGACGAGTTTCTCGTGGTACCACCTTGCTTACTTCTCATTTATTGGGCTCTACTCTCCTGCAATATTTGCAGGGTTTCTTCCCAAAGCTCCAGAGTGATTGCTCCTTCGACGCTTGTGTAAATACTATACCATATAGAAAAATAAAGTAAAAACAGAAAACCCACCAAGAAAGCAGGTTCTCTGTTCCCCGGGTGGGTATTGATTACTTTTTCCTCCTTATATAGAAATGATAGCTCGGGTCGAGCCAGACACTATTTATATAGTTAATGGCTTGGTAAAAATCTAAACCCTTAAACATCTTGTCCCATGCTTGTTGACACCTTTGTTCTTTGTGAGAATTTCCCCTTCCTCTTTTTTTTACTCGACTGCCGTTTATAAAACGGCACTTTAGTATCTTATCCTCTGGCTTCCATGAGTAGTTATTGATTACCTGACATATCTGTATAGCGTTCATGTTGCCAAACATAATGTGCCACTCTCTGTGAAGCTCTGGAGGTACAAAGGAAATATTGGATGGGTCATCAGATCCCTTCAAAGACCTCGGGCGACGATGGTGTTTCTGAGTCAACACCATTTTTTCTTCTTCTAGATCAAAGTAGTGTTCGTATTCCAAGGGGCACCTCCTAAGAAGTCATTGGTGTTTTGAAAATAAGTGAAGTCGGTATTTTCTTAGAAGCATTTGTGTCTGTGTTGTTCAGACAAAAAAAGAGGAGAGCCGTAAGTGGGTAACTTATCTGGAATTGAGCTTCGCAGTTAGAACATATTCCATCAAAGCACATCTCTCCGTCGCTTGTAAGAAAAAAGAGTTGGAACTCCTTTTTATCACTTATAAGCGCTGAAGCGACCATCGTACCAACATGGCAAAATGGACAATTAGCTCCAAAACTTGCTATTTTCATAAATCCCTCCTTCGTTCTCGAGAATTTACCCCTCAAATTATACTCGGAATTGAGTATGCAATTTTCAAGGTACCTTTTTCTTAATTGTACCATATGGCTAAAAAGATACACTGCAATTAAATTTTTTGACATAAACCAAAAAAAGTGTTAATTTCACATTAGAAACAAAGTTCATTTTATTTGTATTTTGTGGACCACTTTAGAAAAAAGGGAGACAAGACTATGTATATACTTAGTTCGAATTATCGCAGGAGTAGAAACAGTACTGGAGAGCCAAGATGGCTTTTTCGTCACCATGAACAGGATGCCTCTCAGGCTATCGCTGTCGCATGGGTAGATGCAACTGATGTTGAATTCAAACAATCAAATGAGGTCGAAGCCGGATTTGGTTGCGCGATTGTTGCCTACTGCAAAAACGCAACATACCACTTCCCGACAACGCCAGCCGGCGTACACCTACAAGAACTCTTCTTCGATGACATCGAATCAGTCTTTCGTAGAAAATTTGATGGAAAAATAATTCACAAATGCGCTCGGCTCATCCTCGAGCCGAGCGGACAGATCTTCGCTGTCCTATACGAAGAACCTAAAAACGCTCCAGGGCTTCTGCCAGGAGCTATCGAAACAGCTTTCTCCGGAGAGATGTAATCCCGCCTAAAAAGCAAAATCCAAACCGCTTGGAGAGAACCGATCTCCCAAGCGGTTTTCTCTTTTGTGTAATTATTTCTTAAAAGATTTGTATAGAATTAAACCTAGAGAAATAAATGAATATAAAATAGTTAGAAAAAATATTGTAGTACCTTTAGTGATAGGTACAAAATCAAGTCCATGAGTATCTGTTGGTAAAAATGAAATTATTATAAGAGATATAAAAACTGCACAAACCGAAAAATTTCTCCAAGAAATAAAAATTGAATCTTTTAACCAGTATGTTATAAGCGAGAAAGTGAAAACAGATAAAAATGGTAATAAATATAAAGATAAAATTTCACTCATTAGTGAACAATTTGCTTTCCAATAACAAAAATCTGAAGAGTGGATAAAATAAGATATAAAAAACAATACTGAAGCAATAAAACCAATGAGTATTAAATTTTTCTTTGTAAACCAATTCATATAATTATATTTTTATAAATCTTCTAATTAAAAACAATACAACTAATAAACCTAATATTATTATATATGAAACCTTGCTGCTGACAAAGCCTGAATCTACGGCCAATGCTGATAAATCTAGATCTTTTTCTTTTACAGACTCTTGTTTATTTTCTATATCTTCTTCATATTCTTTTTTTATTTCTTCTTCTTTTACTTTTTCAAGGAAATTACCAAGATTTTTTACTATATTGAGTGGTTCAACTATATCTTCATTTTCTTCTGTTTTATTTACAACAGTTTCTACGCTATCTTCTTTTTTAAAGCCATAAGTATCAGTATCTTTATTTTCTTCCACCTTCGGCATATCCTCATTTTTAATAGGATAAACAATGTCTACATTGCCATCTCCGTCTTGGTCTACATTAAGCTCTGAAGACAAGACATCAAATGATGTATCTATTTCTAAAGTCACACTGGTGTCTGGCGAAGTAGGTATTCCTTCAAATAATTTAGAATTCAACATAGAATTACCCTCTTGCTCTTCTATCTCTAATGAGAAATATCCATCAGCATATCCATCGAGCTTTAATGTATATTCGCTACCAGCTGGCACTGAGAGAAATTGAACTTCACCTATTTGCCTATAATCTACATTTGGAATTTCTTCTCTTATTTCATTTGTATCTAGGTCCATGCCTACATAATTCCCTTCTTGGTCTGTGATACCCAAGGTGAGTGGTGAGTGAAGAATAAAATGCAACCGACGAGAATCATTTGTAGCTAGTGTTGAAGTATTGTTTACAATAATATTTTCTGGGTCAAAAAATTCAACATCTTGAATTTTTGACTTGATAAAATTACTGACATTAAATATTTCTAAAATATTTCTGTGTTTCGTTTTTAATATTAAACTATCTTTATTGTATCTAATTAAATCTACCCACCATCTTTCAACATTCGTATTGGAATCAGACATCCATAATGCACTAGGCACCACCACAGTGCTATCCCCATCAATCACAAAACGCGGAGTATATGATATGTGTTCTGTCACATCTCTATATGTCTTGTAATCAAGCCCAGCCAATGTCTCTACCCCCCAGCCTGCCACTTGTATTACTTTTGTATCTATAAAAGGCTCCCAGTTATCTAAAATATTATGTAAATTTTCTGCTTGTGAATACAGAAATGAATTACCAATGTTAGGGTTACTGGTATCATCAAAAGCTGGTTTTTGTCTAGCGTCCGAACCTAAAACATAATTTTTTAATTCATTTGAATTTGAAACAAACAATCCATATTGTGCGATCTTTGAAGTAAAAATTGGAGAATCTTCAAAAGAAGCTATCTTGTCTACTGCAAAAGCAGGGTCTACTGTATTAAAATAACTTTCTGAGGGTAAAAGATTGTAGACGGTCGGCATATTTTCTGAAATCTGCCTTGCTCTATCTTTATACATAATCAAACCTCCCGCGAGTTCTGTACCATGCAACAAAGCTACGACCGCATCTGGAGTACCTACCTGTGGCACAGCTACTAAAATAACCTTATCAATCTTTTCATATAAAGGATTGTTTGTGTCTTTCAATTTTTGTATCAATGCCTTGGCCACTAGTCCACCATTTGAATGGGCTATTATTGTCACTTTGCCTGATTTTGAATCACTCTGCAAAGCTTCCAGCTTTTTTAAAATAAAAGATTCTGAAAAATCTTGAGTAGTATTGTAGGATAGATTTCCGTCAACACTAGAACCATTGGTTATTATGTCATCGAGTGAAAGTCTCCAATCATATGGGATAAAGGCATAATCTTTTATTAAATTTTCATCTTTCCAACTTTTTAAATCTCCCAGAAATGTTTTATAGATATTTAAAGTAAATATCTCGTCTATTACCCCAGTCTCCCCGTCATCACCTTCTAAAATTTGTGTATCATCTTTGGTGTGAATATTGCTATCTATACTTTTTCCTTGATTATCCAAAAGAAGATTTGAGTGGTCAGAATCTTTGTGCGACACCCAAAGCTCTTCATCATCTTGTCCATATAATTTCGAACCCATCAAGCCAGGGAGAAAAAGTACATTTGAAAAACAATCCATAAGGCATTCTGCGGGAGGCACTGGAGATATTGTCTTTGATATGCCATACAAACTAAAATATAAATCTGACACAGAGACACACGGAAAACTCTTCATTGGACTTCCAATGACTGTTCTATAACAATCACCTTCTACAAGGTCTTGATTGCTACCATGATAAATAGGCAGTGCGTTAAACATGTTATTACCTTTGCTAATGAAAAAGTAATATTTACTCGGACTTAAAACAACGGAATTAATATAAAAACTTTGTGTATCTACACTAAACTCACTTTTATTTTCTGAAAGTCCAGAATAAATTAAAACACAATCTGAGTCATCGTCTTCGTATGTATCATCATCACATTCATATAAATCCAAAAAGGGTCTCGATGCATAAAAATTTGCTACCAAGTTATTTGTCTTGATATCAATTCTAGTTAAAGTACCAGATAAATTAGTACCGAGTGTTTGTATTATACTATCCGAAGATGACTGTATGCTTTGAGAGCTATCAAAAGAAAGATTGGAGTACTGTAATACGTCCCCTTGTGGCAAATCACCAAAAACTATTCTATAAGAGGTAAAGAATAAAATGATAAACGCAAACAAAAAAATTAATTTCTGCAAACGCATTTTACTTTAACTAAATTTATATGAATAAATTATCTCATTAATATAAATGCTGTAAATATACCCTGTGGAAAACTTTAGAACAACCTAGTCACATATACGCTATAGCGTATATGTGACTTTCTTTATTTATATGACTTAGCTAGTTTGAAAGTTTTAAATTCTTTTTTTAAACCAATTTTCTTTACATAAGACAGAAAATCTGCAGGTAGTGGTGATGGACCTACCCAGACACTCCTTTGTATCATTACAAAATCAAAATTCTTTAGTTGTCTACGAAACCAATCTCTCTCCTTTTTCATTGGCTCTGGGATATCATATATTATTAAAAGATTCTTTGGGGAATCTTTTTTAGAAAATGAAGAAAATGAAATATTATAAAAAACTCTCTTTCTGTTTTCTTTTTTTGTTCTATTTCTTTTAGGTTTGTTAAGTGATGGTAAACCTAATGAAGTAACTTGGATACCTTTATAATAATTTTTTCTCTTACTGATCATATTATTTATTATAATAAATATCCACATATACGCTATAGCGTATATGTGGATATTTTAACCGAACTTATAAAATATAATTTTATAAGTGGATCTACTTTATTAATCCGAGTTTTTCTAGTCTGGCTGTTATGGCGCCTCTTTTTCTGCCGAATTTTTTCATCAAGTCAGGGATAGATGTATTTGATACAAATAGTTTTTTTAATTCTTCATCTTGGTCTTTGCTCCATGGTCTATATGCATTTGGGTGCTTTTCTCGAATTTTTGCAAAACCATCTATTTTTATTTTGTCTTTCTTTTTAGTCCCCTTTTTTATCTTGCCACCAGAAGAAAGTATGAAATTCTCATGCATGGTTTTTATTTCGGATGATGAAAGATTACCGAAAACTTTTTCTGCTTCCTTGGAACTTTTTTTAAATAAAATATCTTGCTCTAATACTTCGGGGCTGACTTTGAAAGCGTGCTCATTTAAGCCGAGTAAATAAAGACCAGAGAGTCTACGCACACGAGAAAGAGCCACATAGCCTTGCCCAAACTCAAACACTTGCGACAAATCCATAATTGCAGAATCCATACTCATGCCCTGACTCTTATGCACTGTGATAGCCCAAGCAAGGCGCAGTGGTATCTGGGTGATTTGTGCACGGATTTTCCCGCCTTCTTCTACTACCCAATCCATAGGTGGTATCACAATGCTCCGGCCACTCTTTGTCTTTATGATTGGCTGTCCGCTAAATTCTTCAAAGCCTACCACTGTGCCGAGAGTACCATTTGCAAATCTTTCTTTTTGATTATTTTTGGTGCACATTACTACAGCACCTATTTTTAGCTCCAACTTTTCTGGAGACAAGCAACCCTTTTTTAATGCTTCTACTATTCTATCGTTTCCACTACTCGTCATGTCAAAGATTCGTATATCATCATCTATCTTTTCAAGCTCACTATAATTCACTTTATCTACATTGAAATTATGAGAGAAAAGCTTTGTAGTCTCCTCGGGCATATCATCAAAATCAATCTGTCTTTTATTTATATATTTTAAATGCTTGTCGGTAATATTGTTTGCACGAATTGCGGAGAGGACTGAGAGAAACTCTTTGTCGTCTTGACGATATTGCTCTTCTAAATAGCACACGATAAATTGTGCTCTGCCCCACGCTGATGCTTCATAAGCAAAAACTTTATTTGTATTTTCTTGCTGAAATAAAATTTGATTCTTGGGTGTTTCTATATTTCTTTTTACTATTGGTGGCAACTGAAAAAAATCTCCGACCAAGACTATCTGTATTCCGCCAAAAGCTTCATCACTTTGTTTTACTTCACGGCAAACCAAATCCACCATATCGAGTGTGTCGCTAGATAACATAGATATCTCATCGATTATTAAAACTTTAGTTTTTCGTATTCTCTTTGCTATATATTCACTGCTGGCAATTCTGTCTAGGTCATATTTATCTAGTTTATTTTTTATACCTATACCACTCCAAGAGTGAATAGTCATGCCACCTATGTGCGTGGCAGCGATACCAGTGGAAGCTGTGATAGAAGGCTCTATCTCATGCTCACGTAAATAATTTACAAAATTATTTACTGTATGTGTCTTACCACTGCCTGGTTCTCCGGTAAGAAAAACATTCGCACCTGTTTTTAAAATATTTAGTGCTTTTTCTTGAGTCATACTATTTTATTTTCTACATTTTTTCTGGAGCTTTAATACCTAGTAGGTGTAAACCTGTCTTCATCACAAAAGAAAATGCATAAGTAAGGGCAATCTTATATCCTGAATTTTTATCTTCTTTGTCTACTATTATAGTATTGCCATAAAAACTATTGTACGCTCGAGCTATTTCTACTAAATAGCTAGCTATGTAGTGTGGCTCGTATTCCTTTGACGATCTGTCTATGACTTCAGGGAATTTATAGAGCAACTTTTCTAACTCAAAAACCTCAGCCAATTCAGTATGTGGATCTGGTAAGATATTTTCTTTTTGAGATTTTTCTATTACAGATTTTGCTCGGGCATAAGAATATTGCAGATATGGACCAGAGTCTCCTTCAAATGATATAGATTTTTCAAAATCATATATTATATCTCCACCTGTAGACTGTTTTAATATTGAATATTTTAAAGCTGAAACACCTACCATCTCTGCCACTTTATTTTTTTGGTCTTCGTCCCAATCTCTTTCTTTTATTTTTTCTTGCACGAGAGCTATCGTATCTCTGACTAAAGATTCACCGGTGACAATATTTCCTTTTCGTGAAGACATCTTACCGGAAGCGAGACGCATCATGCCGTGTGTGATGTGCTTCATCTTTGATTCAAATTCTTTATGTATCAATGAAAGAGCTTGAGATACTACTCGCATATAATCCATCTGTTCATTTGCGGTGACCACTATAGACAAATCCATGTCTGGTAAAGTCTTGAATTTTTCTTCGGTCAATCCCAATTCTTTTGTCTCATATGTAGGTAAACCTTTCGAAGTGATGAAGACTCTAGTGTGAAGTTTTGGATTATGTTTTTCAGCTTTAAATACAATAGCACCATCGGACTCTGTAAAAACTTCGTCCATGTTTGTTTTTACAATTTTCTCCCCTATCGGAGCCATCTGACTCTCTAGGAAATAAAATTCAAATTCTGTGCCAAGAGTTTCGTATAAGTCTTCAAAGGCTTTCATGGTGGCTTTGAAGCCCCAATCATAAATCTCATTTATTTTTTCATCACTCTTGTCGTAAACTTTTTTATTTATTTCGTCTATTTCAGCTTTGGCTTCTGTGTCATTTTCATAAGCATCATTACCTTGCGAGTATGCTATACCGATATTTGCTGATTGCTCATTATGAGAGCCTGTCTTGTCTTGGAGTTTTTCATTTTTAAGTAAACCATATATAGCTTTGGCTACATGAAGACCTATGTCTCCTTGATAATTTGCTCGAGAAACACTTGCCCCAGAGTGCTCTAAAATTCTAGCTATAGATTCTCCAATAGCATTTGTCATCAAGTGGCCTATGTGAAATGGCTTGAAGGGATTTGGGTCAGTGTACTCCACCATGATTTTTTTATTTGATAGACTTTGATTCTTACCTACTTCTAACCCTTGATTCAAAATTTCTTCTACGCTGTGTGCAAAAAATTCTCGTGATAAATAGAAGTTTATAAAACCCACTCCAGCCACCTCAACTTTTTCTATATTCTTATCAGTGTTTAGCCTATTTATTTCAGCGACTATTTTTTCTGCAAGTACCTTTGGATTCTCTCCTATGTTTTTTGCTACAGCCATAGCCACATTGGTAGAATAATCCCCCATCTTTAAATCTGCTGGGTGCTCCACCACAATATCACTTACTTCAATATTTAAGTTTGCAAGCGCATCTTTTATTAAATTTCTAATTTCTTTTTCCATATACTATTTATGACCCGTACTTCCTTCACGGCCTTCTCCACGCACAGTCTGTGAAAGCTCGTCTACTTCTAGAATATCACAATGTTCAAATTTTTGAATTAACATCTGAGCAACTTTCTGCCCTTTTTCTAATTTTACTTCTTTGTCTGTAACATTTAATAAATTTAAAATACTTTCCCCGCGATACCCTGAATCTATCACTCCACCCATAACCTTGAGCCCCATATTAAAAGAAACACTAGATTTATCCCAGATTAATCCTACGTAGCCCTCTGGTATTTCAAGAGCTATACCTGTATGTACTCGTGCTTGTTTACCTGGCATAAATACGACATCTTCTATCGTGTACAAATCCATACCCGCGTCTCCAGGGTGTCCGTGAGTAGGTAACTTTGCATCTGGTCTTAATTTTTTAACTTTAATTTTCATTATATTTTAAAATGTTTAACAATCAAATCTACGACTTTTTTTGGTGAAAGCTTTGTGTTGTCTATAACAATATTATTTTTTACTTTTGCAGTATTTTCCCAATCTTTATTTTTATCATGTAAGATATCTTTCAAAATTTCTGGATCCTTTAATTTTAAAAACTTTTTCCTAGAATTTCCTACAACTCTTTTCAGTAAAACACCTTCACTGGTCTTGAGGTGAATAAAAATAGTTGTTCCTCCAGCTTTTTCAACTATTTTCTGTATCTTTTTCATATACTCTTGATCAGTCAGGCCAGTCCTTGAAACATATTTTGCTGAAAAAGCATGAGTAGTAACAGCATTTAATTTTGCGTCAGCAATTTCTTTTATTGTAGTGAAGTATATATTTTCGTATAACCTTGAAATGTTCAATGTTTCTCTGTCGAATAAACTATGAGCTAAGTCATACACGTGGTGATTATGAAAAAATTTGTAACCAGTCTGCTTGTGCAACTCTTTTGCCACGGTAAACTTACCTACTGCTGGTGCTCCGTAAAAAACTACTACTGTAAATTTTTTATTTGATGATTTTTTTAACTTTGGCATAAATTTCTTCGTGTATATTTTCGCGAGTATTTATAATTCCCTTTGGTGCACAATCTATTTTTACCCAACCTTTTTGGGTCTTTGAGAGCCAAAGCGCGCTTTTAATAGAATTCTTCTTAAACTCCAAGTCAACTTCATGCACATCTTTTTTATTACCTG
Organism: uncultured Candidatus Saccharibacteria bacterium; assembly: GCA_964472335.1. GTDB lineage: Bacteria > Patescibacteriota > Minisyncoccia > Phycocordibacterales > UBA9973 > UBA9973. The sequence goes on from CAYYJU010000009.1 coordinate 16,378, forward strand.
CGTATGTCCGAATTGAATTTTTATTTCTTTCTTTTATTAAACTCTCCACTATATCAAGCGGTAGTGAAAGATAAAATGTAATATCTGGTCTCGGAATTTTAAAAACCTCATATTCCATTTCATTTAGCCATTTTATAAAACTTGCACGCTTTTTATTATTGGAAATTTTCCCACCTTGATGAATCTGATTTGCGCTGACATACCTATCTAAAATAACCACGTATCCCTGATTCAAATATTTTTTTATTTCTTCAGAAGATTCCCATCTATCCGCCGCATAAAGCACAGAAACAATTTTGGGATGCACATTTATAAAATTATAATATTGTTCAGTTAAACAATGCCCAATAAAACCACCGATAAAATTTTCATAGTGAGGGAAATGCACATCTTTTACTTTAAATCCCTCTTTCTTTAGACGTTTCATCAATAGATTCATCTGGGTGGTTTTCCCACTACCATCTGTGCCATCTATTACAATGAGTTTGCCTTTCTTTGCCATAGATTTATACAAACTTCTTTGGTATTGGGAATTTTTTAGCTAGTTTTTGAATTTCTTTATGGACTTGTTGTTTTACTTTTTTATTATCTTTATTTTTTAGAACTGTGATCATGAGTTCAGCTACCTTTGCACAGTCTTTCTCTTTGAATCCTCGTGTAGTGATAGCTGGTGTACCAAATCTAATACCTGAAGGATCAAGTGGTTTGCGAGTATCTCCTGCAATGGAATTCATATTCAGTGTTATTCCTACTTCGTCCAATACTGTCTGTGCTTCTTTACCTGTGACTCCAAGTGAACCGAATACATCAGCAAGGATAAGATGGTTGTCTGTACCTCCACCAATCATGCGAACTTTGTTTTGCTTAAAAACTTTCTCCATAGCTTTTGCATTTTTCAAAATTTGTTTTGCATAAGCTTTATATTTTGGAGTCATAGCTTCACCAAAAGCTACAGCCTTGGCAGCGATAGTGTGCATATGCGGACCACCTTGGATCCCAGGGAAAATTGCTTTGTCTATTTTTTTTGCTATCTCTTCATCAGCACGAGTAAGTATTATTCCTCCACGTGGACCACGAAGAGTCTTGTGTGTAGTAGAAGTGATAATATCAAAACCATCTGCAAAGGGGTTCCTGAGTACTCCTGCTGCTATCAGCCCTGCAATGTGGGCCATATCTGCCATGGTTATAGCACCTACTTCGTGCGCTATCTCTACAAACTTTTTATAATTCAAAGTCCTTGGATAAGCAGAGAATCCAGCAAGAATTATTTTGGGTTTATGTTCTAGGGCTTGTTTGCGTAAATCTTCATAATCTATTTCTCCAGTCTCTGGATCTTTCATTTTGTATGTAACAAATTTATATATCTTTGCTGGCAGAGTCATAGGGTGTCCATGAGTGAGGTGGCCTCCATGAGATAAATCCATACCTAATACTGTGTTACCTGGATTTAGAAGCGCAGCGTACACAGCCAAATTTGCTGGAGCGCCTGAGTGTGGCTGAACATTAGCATATTTACATTTAAACAACTTACATACTCGTTCTATAGCTAGGCGTTCTACTTGGTCTGTAAAGTCCTGCCCACCATAATATCTGCGTCCTGGATAACCTTCTGAATACTTATTTGTAAAAACTGAACCATTAGCTTCTAATACATCTGCGGAAACATAGTTTTCTGAGGGTATAAGTTCAAGGCCTTCTTTTTGTCTTTTCTCCTCCCCTTTTATCATTTTTTCAATTTTTTTATCTTTCATAAATCCAGTATATCACACATCATTTAGCAAAAGAAAACACCTCATTTTTACCATCGGATTTCATTATTATCGTGCTAGATAAATCAGTCCTAAAGATCTGTACACCCAATTTTCTCAAGGTATTTAAAGTCTCCATATGGGGATGTCCATAATTATTATCTTTACCGAGAGATATGATTGCATATTTAGGAGACACAGCTTCTACAAAAGATTTTGAAGTGGATGTCCGTGAACCATGGTGTCCAACTTTTAAGATATTGCTGTCCAATTGAGATTTTGAAAAACTTGAAAGAATTATACTTTCTGTTTCTCTGGTAGAATCACCAGTCAGCATTATAGATGTAAGTCCGTAAGTGAGTTTTGCCACGACAGATCCGTCATTGCTATCCCAGGTAGAGACATTTCTGTCTGGAAATAAAATATCAATAAATACGCCACCGCCTATATCTAACCTCATCCCCTTCTTGGCTAAGATATTTGGAATATTTTGTTTCTTGATTTCACTTTTGAGATTTTGATAAGTTTTTGAATCGTTAAAAGTTCCAGGCTCAAAAACTTTTTCTACTTTATATTTTTTTAACACATCTAAAAAACCAGCTATGTGATCAGCATCTGGATTGGTGATAATTATCGCATCTATATCTTTATCTAGTGGTGACATGATACCAGCTAAATTCCTCAATATGCTATTTCGTGGGCCACCATCTACTAGTATTTGTGTGCCGGTCGGAGACTCGATAAAAATACCGTCTCCCTGCCCTACATCTAATACAGCAAAAATTAATTCTTTATTATCTTCTTTTAAAACAAGCTGTAAAAGAAAAACATTAACAAAAGCTAAGATTATTACACATATCAATAAGCCATATTTCTTATACCCTTCTCGCATGTTACAATGTTATCATATTAGTAATTTTCGCCACAGGCGGATAAAAATAAAACTATGCAAACATTTACAGCAAAAACTTTTAACATAGCAAAACTTAAAGGAATATCAGATGAAAATGTGGCTGAACATCTAAAGCTTTATAATGGATATATAAACAACACAAACCTGATACTACAAAAAATAGAAGAATTGTCAGCCGACCCTGAGAAAAATGCTTACGCGCTAGCTGAAGTTCAAAGAAGATTTGGTTTTGAATATGATGGTATTAGAAACCATGAAAATTATTTTGAATTATTATCAAATGGGGCAAAAGAAATCTCAAAAGATGGAGAACTCTATAAGATGATAGAAGCTACATGGGGTTCATATGATAAATGGCTGGCTCGTTTTAAAGCTATAGCTATGAGTCGTGGTATCGGCTGGGCTATTTTATATTTTGATAAGAAAGAAAACATGCTACTAAACGCATATGTAGGCGACCACGAACTAGGTCAACTATCTGGATGTGCCCCTATCCTTTGTCTCGACTTATGGGAGCATGCTTATATCTCTGACTATGCACCAGGCGGAAAAAAAGATTATGTAGAAGATTTTTTCTTTAACCTAAACTGGGGAGCAGTGGAAAAATTCCTCAAAGAGGCGAAGTAAAAAATTTATTTATACTTCTACCAAAAAGCATATATATAAAATATGCGTATATTAGAATTGTAAAAATAAGTGGAAAATTTGGAATAGAAATTGAAGCAAATGGAATATTTGAAAAAACGCCAATAATCCATAGCTCATAATATAAAAGCAAATATGAAGCATATCCAAAAGGAATCGCGAGCACGTACCAAATCATCCCTGAAAGACCAGTCAAAAAACCAAATAGCATAGTAATAGGAATAAAAGGAAGAACCAAGACATTTGCTGGCAAGGCGACGGTAGAGAGATTTCCCATTTTGTAAAGAATAAAAGGAAAAACAAAAACATAGGCTGAGCTTGTTACTGATATTATATCTCGTAGTTGAAAATGGGTCGGTACCCACAAGAAATATTTCTCAATTTTGGGCGTAAAAAATATAACTGCTATGGTGGCGATAAAAGATAGCTGAAAAGATACGTCGTAAACTAGGACAAAAGGATTGAGTAAAACCATAAAAACACCTGCAAGCACTAAACCCCTCCCCACATCATAATTTCTACCAGTCGCTCGAGCGATGAGCACTAAGGTAGCCATTATGCCTGCACGAATAGCAGTAGAGCTCGCCCCTGTCATTAGAACAAAAAGTAGAATAGAAAAAATTCCAAGCCCAATCCCTAGGTTGTTTGAAATAAAAGATATGTGCGTAAATAACTTCATAATCCATTCGGCAATTATGGTGACATTGTAACCAGAGAGAGCAACTATATGTATGGTGCCAGTATTTACAAAGCTCTTTCGAAGCTCATCGCTAAAAGCTGACTTCTCCCCTAAAATCAGCCCGCCCATAAGTAGGCTTTCTGGTTGTCTTATATTTAAATCAATCTTTTCTAAAAATTTTGCTTTAGCAGAAAATAGTATACTTTTTATAAAATTCCCATTATCACTTGAAATAACATCTGTATTTACGTAACTCATTACGTAATAGATTCCATCTTTGCGTAAATAGTTTATATAATCAAACTCTTTACCTTGGTCTGTTGTAAAATTCTCGGGTTTTTGCAACTTTCCTGAAAAATTTATCTCGTCACCATATTTATATTTATCATCAAGACTCACACTCGCTAGAATTTTAGTCTGCTCATCATTTTCTTTTGTTAAAATAGTTAATTTTTGATTGTTTTCCCTCTTGTCTGGCTCATCTATAATGATTCCAGTAAAGGAAATATGTTCTCCCACTTTGGATTCAAAAAATTCTGGTGGAGTTTTGTCCACTCCATGAAACCTGAAAATACCAAAAGCAAACACAAAGATAAAAATTGAAAATACCATCCCCCATTTATTTTTTGAAATTAAAATAAAAAATAAAAATAGAGCCATGCTTATGACTCCTAAAAGTATCGCTATGAAAATATTTACAGAAAACAAAGAGCGTATGAGTATTCCTAAAACAAAACCAAAACAAATTGAATAAAATACCCTATCCTGCATTT
>CAYYJU010000010.1:0-20788 GCA_964472335.1 uncultured Candidatus Saccharibacteria bacterium
CTCGGCTAATTTATCTATGTGTGGATTTTTAACCTCTTGTAATTCTTCTTGTACTGTTTTGCATTTTTCTTTCTGCCATTCCTAATAAAAAATCCATTCACTTTTCTTGGAAATTTATCACATATATTACACACTTTTGAGCAATACCCTCTCAATTTTCCCTCACATCCTTCACAACAAATAAATAACACATGACAAGATTTATTTTTACAATGAATATAATTATCGCTTTTTTCTTTTTCACACACTTGGCAAAATGAAATTGTTTCATCGCCAATTTTCTCTCCCATCCTTTCGTCAAAAACGAAGTTTTTTCCAAGGAATTTGTTTTGTAATCCTTTCTCTTTTACTTGATGAGCGTATTCTATAATTCCACCCTTTATATGTTTTACATTTTTAAAACCATTATGCTTCATCCAAGCAGAAGCTTTTTCGCAACGAATACCTCCAGTGCAATACAATAATACTTCTTCATCTTTTTTATCACGAAACATATCGTGGACTTTTTTCAATTGCTCTCGAAAAGTGTCTACTTCCATTATTTTTGCACCCTTAAAATGCCCGATCATGGCTTCATAAAAATTACGCATATCTATCACTGTCACTCCCCGCTCAATCATACTGTTTACATCTTCGGCGGTAGCATAATCTCCGGTATTGGATGGATCAAAGCTATCATCGTCTAATCCATCAGCTACAATTTTTGGTCGAACTTTTATTATAAGTTTTATAAAACTAGAAGAAATTCCTCTGCCTTTTTCCTCTACTGCGAGCTTATATGGCACACCAGAAAATTCTGGTATATTTTGAATAAATTTATCAAATTTTTCCCAATTATGTTCTGGCACGTTCATTTGTGCATTTATGCCTTCATGGGCAATATAAATCCTTCCCAAGCATCCGAGCTCAGAAAATTTATCAAAAAGCATGTCCCTCATTTCTTTGGGATTAGCTATCTTTACATAACGATAAAAAGATAGGGTCTTTCTGCTAAAAGTCTCGTTTTGTAGATCTTTTAAAAGCTCGTCTTTAGATTTAGTATTTACTTTACGATACATATAGACCATCTTAACGATAAAAAGCCAAAATTTCAAGCACATTGTATATATGCTACAATTTATATATGAAAAGAATTTACTTAATTTTAATAGCCATAATAGTAGTTTTTCTATCTATCGGCTTTTATTTAGGTTGGCTAGACAACGGCTCAAAAATTTTTTAAATAATTCTAGACTTTAAAATACAGTAATCGCATTCATTTTTATTTGAACCCCATGGTTTAAAGTGACAAGGAAGATTTGTCCATTCTCCACTCTCTAGACTCTTTGCATAGTCAAATATATCTTTTTTTAATAAATCTATTTTTTCTTTATCTATATATGTAGAGTATAGAGAATTTTTATCTTTAGCATCTCCCTCTAAAAACATCAATCTAGACGCTGATACCTCTTTACCTTTTTCTGCTCCAGCTACAAGATAAGAATACATAGCAAGCTGACGCATATATGAGGATAGTCTGTTTTCTTCATCTAATTTTTCTATCTCTCCTTTTGTCTTTGGTTTACCTGTCTTGAAATCAGTAATAATTATATTTCCTTCCATGTCTCTCTCTGTAAGGTCGAGTTTTCCATACATTAATAAATTCTTATAATTAGAATCTCTAAATTGTATAGATCTCTCTGATTCATAATCTTTTTCTAATTTCTCATAGTAATTTGTAAGCCAATTGTCTACAGCCTTTTTTGCTTCCTTTGAAATTCTATTTATTTCTTTTTCGTCTTGTAACCCTTCTTTTTTTAGCTCAAAAATAATTTTTTCTTTTATTTCTGTATCTTGTGGCTTCCCCTTGCTCTTTAAAATAAATTCTATTACTGAGTGGACCGCAGACCCGAGTGCTAGTGAAGTGCCTTTGACTTCTGGTAACTTGAGAAAATTTCTAAAATACCATTTCCAAGGGCATTCAAAAAAATTATTGAGTAAAGACACTGACACTTTTGTTTCTGTGAAATTTTCTTTTACGAAATTTTTTATTTCTTCCAGAGTATCTGTGTTTATCGTGTCTTTATAATTTACAAAAGATTTCACACCACTTTCACTCGCTAAAATTTTTGCTTCAGTTTCTTCTTTATTTTTTTTGATAAAATGCACATCTGGTAATTCACGGATTATCTCGGCTAGCTCCATCTCTGCTCCGTTGTAATTTTCCCCTGCATAAGATATGACACAACTTTCTTTTGCTCGAGTAATTGATACATACAGCTCTCTTTTTGCATTTTCTATGTCTCTTTCATGTATATGTTCTTTTACTTTCTCTGGCAGAGTAAAGCTATTCTTTTTCCCAGACATCAACACTTCTTCGTTCATATGCCCTATCCACACATTTTTATATTCCAACCCTTTGGATTTATGTAGTGTCATCACAGCAATACCTTTTTCACTGCCAAAAGTAGCTATGCTGACATGGTTTCCATAATTTTCCAATCTCTTAAAATATTCTAGAAAGCCTTTTAGATTTGCATTTATATTCTTTTGTTCAAATATGCTAGAAGCGTGAATAAAACTACGGACAATCTCTACGCTCCTTAAAAGCTCGTCATGAGTTTTTGCATTTTTAATAAGGAATTCATTTCCTATTTTACTTACTATTTGTGTTAAATTACTATCTTGTAACTCTACCCAATTTTTTAATTGCGTACCCCATTTTGATATTTCATTCTCTTCGGCAAAGAGTCCGTCACCTGCGCCATTTTTTATCAAATCTTCTAGAGTTAGATTGTAGGTCTTATTATTTTTTAAAAACTTATGCGCTTCAAAAGATTTTACTCCACTTTTATTGTCTAATAGTGCTTCAGAAATAAGTGTCGAATTAAAAGGATCATTTATTATATTTAAAATCCTCAAAAAAGAATGTGTTTCTTTTAGGCTAAATAGTGACGTGCTCTTACCCGTAGATACAGGTAGCCCCATATCTAAGAGTATTTGTATCGCAGTGCGGACATGAAAATTCTTTGGTAGTAATATAGCGCAATCTTCTGCCTTAGAGCCTCCAGTGATTTTTTCTTTAAAATAAAGCCCAGCGCCTATAATTTCGTCTCGCGGATAGCTATACTCTTCGAGTAATACTTTTTCTTTTCCTTTTGTATTTGAGTGTAATTTTTCTTTTGCCACAGAGCTAGAAAGTAAGTTGTCTGCCAAATCAAGTATGTTTGAAGTGGACCTATAGTTTTCAGTCAAAGTAATGAGTTTGGCTTTACCAAAAAAATGTGCAAACTCTTCAAAGTATGAGAGCTTTGCTCCAGAAAAAGCATATATGAGCTGTCTATCATCACCGACTACAAATATATTTGGTTGTTCAGCTTCTTTCCAGACTGCTTTTATAAAATTATTTTGGACACCACTACTGTCTTGATGTTCGTCTACTAACAGATATAGAAATTCTTCACAAATATCTGCTCGCACATCTTCATAATCTTCGGCTAGTTTTACCGCATACTCTAAGACATCGTCATAGTCCATGAGAGAGTTTTCTTTCTTTTTTTCTTCATATATTCTATAAAATTCCACGACTTCACGAGTACGTTCTAATGATTCTATTTTCTTTTCAATTTCTTTTTTTAATTTACCCTTGCTCTCACCTCTACTTGATATACTGTCTGGATCATTTTTTAAACTTTTAATATCTTCTTCTACGAAAGACAAAAATTCTTCTGGGTTTAGGCGTTCGCGTTTTAAAATTGAAATTAATTGTTTTAAGTCATTGAAATACATCGTAGGGTTTGAGCGAGGGCGTAAATATTCCCATGTATTTGTCTGCATTATTTCATCTACCAAAAATACCGCCTCATCGTCCTCTAATAATTTTGGTATAGTTTTAAAATCTAAAAGATGATGATACTTTTCAATTAGTTCATTTGCAAAAGAGTGGAATGTAGATATTTGGACATTGCCTGCATCTACTCCGATATAATCTTCCAATCTCTTCTTCATAGCTTTTACTCCAGAGCGAGTGAAAGTAAGACATAAAATACTATCAGGAGAAGCGAGTCCTTTTTTTAGTATATTACCTATGCGTAGTGCGAGTATCTGAGTCTTGCCTGTGCCTGGACCTGCTACTACCATGACAGGGCCTTCTGTAGTGTCTACGGCGTCTTTTTGAGCCTTATTTAGCTTTTTATACTCTTTATCAAACTCCTCAGTATTATTCATACTAGTATTTTAACACTTTATTTAGCTTTGCTCCATTTGCCAATTTTTGTCCTTTTTATAGAAAATGCTAAAGCTGGTATATCAATATTTTCTCCTAAGCTATTTGCTATACCCCGTACATAAGTACCACTACTACATTTTATTTTAAAACTAGCAATATTATATTTTAGCGTACTAGTACACAAATATTTATCCCATAATTTTAGTATTTCTTTTTGACGAAAATCCCCTCGTACTTTGTGAACTCTTTTATTTATCTTATCAAAAAGTTTTTTATTGGTTACAGTATGTATTTTTATAAATTTTAATGATTTTACATTTACTTCTCTTGTAGGAATTTCTACATCTTCCCCGCTCCTAGCATATGCAAATAATTGTTTTCCTTTTACGGTCTTTGAGGAGTATATAGGATATTTTTGTGTAAATTTTCCAATAAAATGTTTTAGGTGTTTTTTAATCAATTTTTCTAATTCTTTTTTATCTGAGCTAGATGAAGAATGTTTCACGATTTTTCCCAAGATATCATAAGTATCTGTGGTAAAACCAAATAGAATTTCAAATTCATACTCTTTATCTAGAGCTAAATATTTTTCTTTATTTTTAGTCTCTTCGCCGGCTAGCACCAAAAGTAGTCCACTTGCCATAGGATCTAATCTGCCAGCATAAGTCATCTTTATATCTTTATATGACTTATTTTTGGATCTAAAAATTTCCAAAGCCTCGAGCGGAGTATCTCCTTCTTTTTTATCAAGAAGTATTATTTTTTTCATAATATACAAATATAGCACAAATACTTTTATTTTAAGAAAAATAGTGTATAAATTAAAGGTATGGAGGCGTCGGATAGCGGTTTATTCCACCACCTTGGAAAGGTGGCATACCGAAAGGTATCGAGAGTTCGAATCTCTCCGCCTCCGCAGAAATTTACAACATACTTAAAAATTCTTTTTCGTCCAATATTTTTACACCCAATTTTTGGGCATTTTTTAGTTTAGAACCAGCTTCCTCTCCAGCTACAACATAAGAAGTGTTTTTTGATACCGAGCCAGACATCTTGCCTCCTTTGGCAATTATTTTTTCTTTAGCTATTTCTCGAGACATGGTAGACAGTGTACCTGTCAAAACAAAAACTTTTCCGCTAAATTCTCCCATCTTTCTCTTTTCAGCTTTTTCTATAACCACACCATTTTCCTTTAATTTTTTCAAAAAATTTAAATTATTTTTATCATTAAAAAAATCATGCAAGCTTTTTAATACAGCTGGACCGATATTCTCTATACTGTCTACTTCTTCTTTGTCTTCTTTTACTGAAGAAATCAATTTTTCCAAAGTGCCAAAATGCGTAGCCAAGTCTCGAGCAGTCTCCTCCCCCACGTGTAATATACCAAGAGCCCATAAAAACTTTGCGAGTGGAATTTTCTTTTTTTCTTCTATTTCTCGTATTATATTCTCTGCTGATTTTTCTCCAAAACGCTCCAGCGTCGCTATGTCTTCTTTTTCTAGGGTGAAAATATCACTAGCATCTGTGATAAGACCTTCGTCTTTAAAACGACGAAGTACTTTGGGTCCGAGCTCATATATATCAAAAACAGAGACAAAATGCTCTAAATATCTCTCATTCTTTGCAGGGCACTTTGAATTTGGGCAATAGTAAGCAACAGAAAAAGATTCAGGCATATGCTTTTTGGAAGGAGTGGCTGAGCGTAGCGAGGAACCGAGCGACTGAGAAAAAGTATTGCCTGAAGCTTTTTTATCTACAAGAGTTCCACAAGTAGGACAGAATGTCGGCATTTTAAATTTCTTTTCTTTTCCAGTCCTCATTTTTACTAAAACTTCCACTACTTTTGGAATCACATCTCCGGCCTTTTCTATTACGACAGTATCCCCTATGCGTAAACCTAACCGCTCTATCTGATCCATGTTGTGCAAAGTAGCTTTAGAAACCAGTGATCCTGCGACACGAGTAGGCTCAAAAAGTGCAAGTGGTGTAAGCACTCCTGTGCGTCCTACATTTACTTTTATGTCTTTTACAATAGTAGTAGCTTTTTCAGCAGGATATTTAAAAGCAACCATATAACGAGGAGCTTTGCCGACTACGCCGAGGACTTCCTGCAATTTCAAATCATCTACAGATATTACAATGCCGTCCGTTCCATAAGGAAAATTGGGTCGAGTTTTTTCAAATTTTTTAATAAAATCTATTACTTCTTCTAGGTTTTTACATTTAGCTTCTATGTTTTCAACTTGAAAACCGAGCTTCTTTAGTAATTTATGTTCTTCCGAGTGGTTTTGGAGTTTTGATTTTTTATCTAAAATATCATAAGCAAAAAAATCTAAATTTCTTTCAGCTGCTAATTTGGGGTCCAATTGTCTTAGACTACCAGCAGCCACATTCCTGGTATTTGCAAAAAGTGGTTTACCTAATTTTTCATTTATGGAGTTTAATTTTACCAACATCTTTTTGCTGACAAGAGCCTCCCCGCGAACTTCTACAATATCAGGAAATGGTGATTTTAATCTTAGTGGTATTGATTTTATTGTTTTTAAATTCTGAGTTATGTCTTCCCCGATAAATCCATCCCCCCTAGTAGCACCTCTCGTAAAAATACCATTTTCATAAATAAGTGAAGCAGCCAAGCCATCAAATTTTACTTCACAAAAATAACTAAGTTTTGAATTTGAAGTCAGAAGTTTCTTTATTCTCTTTTCCCATTCATACAGTTCCTCGTATGAAAAAGCGTCATTCAATGAAAGCATTCTAGTTTGATGACTTACTTTGACAAATTTATCTAATGGGCGTCCGCCTACTCTATTTTCTGGTGAATTTGGATCATCAAATTCTGGGTACTTTTTTATAAGTTCTTTTAATTCCCGTGTTAAAGAATCATACACATCATCTGTGACGTCTGGGGCATCTTTTACATGATAAAGATCACGCAACCTTTTAATTTCTTGCCTCAAGTTCTGTATTCTTTTTTTATCTTCTAGCTTACCCATACCAGACATTAATATCGAGTCTCGATTTCACGTTCAATCCTATTTGGGTTTGTAGGTTCACATAGGGCATCCCCGGAATTATAACCTTTCGAAACAATGGTAGTAATCATAGCAGGGCCGGTATAATCTTTGGTAATGGTCACAATTGCACAACTAGAGTTTTGTCCACCTATATTTGAAATAATGATTGGACCCCAAGATTCTATAGCCCCAATAGCTGGAGCTGGGTAAGTCGTAGTTTTATCATTATAAAGAACTAATTCTGTCCCCGTATCGGCTGCAAAAAAAGCTTCATTGGTTGCTGTCGCTGAGGTGCTGAATTTCAATTCTCTAAAGGCTATCTCGGTGACACCTAAAGTAATTGCTAAAAGAATACTCGAGAGCGTCACCGCAAAAAGAATTGCAAAACCTTTATTTTTTTTAAATGTTTTTATCATAATTACTCTACCCAATTAAATAAATTTTCTGAAAAAGTAACTGTTTTCAACCCCGAGCCTTGCATCCATGAAACAGAAGAAATAATTTTTACCTGATCTGTGTCTACTACAATTTTTTGAATTGACCTACTAAAAGTGGTGTCAGTGGGCTGAGGTGGATAAAATAGAGCTGTCTTGCCATCTCTAAATTGATCCCACGTAAATCCACTGCCGTTGCTCACAAATAAAATATAATTGTCTCTTTGATTCCTTACATATTCTATACCCTCTTGGGCTAAATATTCTGCAACTATTTTTTGTTTTGCGTAGTTTGTACTGGAAATACTAGAGCCAAGCACAGACATGGACGCCATTATTGTCAACGTAAAAATGAGTAACCCGACGAGAGTCTCTACTAAAGTGAAACCTTTATTCTGTTTTACAAAAATATTTTTCATATTATATATCAATAATTCTCTGTGAGACTGCCGTCTGTAGAGTAAATGGAGTTACTACATTTTTGTAAGTTATTTCACCTACTAATTTAATTGTTACATAAGGTTGCTCCATATTTGGTACAGGATCAGAGCCAGTCACAACAAAAGAAGAAGATAATGGATCAAGGGTGACTTCGTCTGGGTTTAACTGAACCCATGTCAAACCACCATCTATAGATTTATATATATTATAAGGCAATATACCATCTGGGCTCTCAATCTTGTAAGCCCATTGATCTGTAGCATTTGGATCAGGAGAAATCGTGCTTGAAGGAGTATGACCATGTGCTTCTTCAAATACGATTACTCCACCACTTGCACAATCTTGTGGAGTATTTAAGTCTGGAGTTTGTGCTTCACCCTCGCTCCAAGTATTAGCAGGATAGCATCTATAGTTATAACCGACTCTTATATTTCTAGACATATCTTCCATAATAAAATTTAAGTTGTCCATAATTGAACGCAGGTTTTGTGATTTTTTTTGAATTAAATTTGCGTTTAAAAGAGCTGCCATGCCTGTCATGGTAATAACAAGAAAAAGAGACACAGCAATCATGGTTTCAATTATAGTGTATCCATTTTTTTTATTATTTATTTTCATGTTAAATTACTTCAATTCTACCTGAAGGATAGATATTTATTTGGGAGGTTGTTGATTTTGGTGAAGTTACTATAATCTGCACAAATGACACCGCAGAAGTAAATCCGGCATTTGTATTTATAATTGCTCCAGAGCTAGGTCTAGAAAAAGAAACAGTCAAATCCTCGATCGGTGTTCCCTTCGAATCCTCTGCACCCATTCTTTTTACTCCACCACTTGAATAGAAAACATTGATGCCAGATACGATATTACCTTTACCTATAGTTATTTTTTCTAGACACTCTCCAGTACAATTACCTCCATCAAAAAAACCATTTGAATCCAAATCAGTAAAATAAATAAAACCATTTTGTGAAAGCCCTTTATCATTAAAATTAAAATATACTCCATAAGAAGGTTTCCATGTAGGAGAAACACTTACTTGTGGGAGTAATCCTGACAGAGAAGACTTTTGTGCTTCGACAATTTTTAATCCTATTTCACTAGATAAATTTTTTATATCTACTTTACTTTGAAAATCTCCATAATTATAAATAACGACACCAGATAATACTGAAAAAATACTTAAAACCACAATGAGCTCAATATAGCTCATGCCAGATTTTTTATTTATTTGAGAATATTTTTTATTTTTTAATAACATATAATTTAAAAATAAATTTGAAAAATATTTAATTGAAAAATAAATGCTAAAAAGGTTCCTAGTGCCAAGTAAGGAGCAAAAGGAATCTCACTCTTCATACGATAACCTTTAAAGAAAATCAAACCAAGCCCTATTACTGTTCCAATCCAAAAAGATAGCGCGAGAGCAGAAAGTGCTACAGATAGACCCAAGAACCAGCCTAATCCTAAAGCTAGCTTGGCATCACCCAAACCCATCCAAGCACCACGAGATACCAACCAAAGTAAAAAGAAAGGCAGAGCTACAAATACACCAGATAATAATTGTAAGATTGATGGTGTGTGAAAATAAAAACTTGAAAGACTATTACAATCTATAAAAAACATTCCGATAAAAGCTAGGCTGCCAAACATTAAAGATAAGTTATCAGGGATTATCTTGTGTTTAATATCGTAGACTACGATAACTAAAAGTATCCCAAACATTACCACATAATATAAATAGGTGACAGAAAAAGTGAAGATATCTATAAAAAAGATATTTTGCAACTTATAAAAAACAGATACAAAAATTATACCAGATACGAGCTCAACTAGTGGATATTGTAAAGAAATTTTACTTTTACAAACTCTGCATCTCCCCTTTAAACCCATAAAACTAAACAAAGGCACGAGCTCATACCAGCAAAGTTGATTTTGGCAAGACATACAAGCACTCCTACCCCCGAGAGATCTTGCTGTATTCATCCTGCAAATTACAACATTTAAAAAACTACCAATTATAAGGCCAAACAAAAAAAATGTAACAATCAGATAAAGATCCATGAACCTATTATATCAATTTATGATTTGGAAAACTACTATCTAAATACAAGAACTTCCAGATATAGAATTTGCAATTGTCTGACCTGCGGTCCATGCATAAGACTTACTTTTACCTGCACTGTCTACGCACCAAGAATCAGCTACAGCATCACCTGCTGTCCCACCACTCTTTAACCCGACTGCGACAGCCCAAGCATTAGAAGTAGAAACACATCGTGTATTACTAGCTCCATTGCCTGCAGTATATGCAGCTATTACTTGAGTCCATACTATTGAGTCCGAAAACATTGTGTCAGCAGTGTTTGCACACTGTGCAAGAGCAAAATATGTCGGGGTAGCATCTACAGCATAACTTCCCCATGTAGTATTTAAAATTTCTGCTTGTCCTCGTATGTTTAGTAAATTTGTTTTAACTCCAGCATCTCCACCTTTTCCTCGAGCACTATTTAATGATACGACTACAACAGTAGCCAGAAGACCGATTATTGCAACCACAACTAAAAGCTCAAGTAGAGTAAAACCTTTTTGATTATTTTTCATAAAAATTATTAAACTTATAAATAAAAGTCTTACTAATTATAACATGCCCTGACAAATTAAAAACCACCCAATTGGGTGGTTTTTAAAACAAGACTAGATTAAATTAACAGTCTGCGTCAGCAGCACCAAGAGTATTTCCTACAGTTTGCTTAGAAGAACCTGCAGAATCTACACACCAACTGTTTGCAGAAGATGATTTTAATGGCATAGAAGCAGCCCATTTACCAGTAGCATTTACATATGTACATACACCAGCAGCAGATCCACTAGCTGTCTCAGCTGCAGCAAATGCTGAACGAATTGTTGTATCAGAAAATACACCAGTACCAGCAGTATCACAAGCACCAGCAGCGTTATAATAATCAGCACTACCATAATTGTTGTTTGTATCGTAATATAGCTCAGCTTGAGGACGCATGTTTGCTAAGTTTGCTTTTACAGCAGCATCAGCCCCTTTTGAACGAGCTGTGTTTAATGAAGCCAAAACAACTGAAGCCAAAATACCGATGATAGCTACGACAACCAAAAGTTCAATCAAAGTAAAACCTCTTTTAAATATTTTTTTCATAATAAATATAAACTATTAATAATTACTTATAATTTACCACCCTCTCAGGCAGTGATTCTAAATCGACTTGTTTTTAATAGATTAATTATAACATATACTAAACTATTCAAGTGCAAGATAGTTATCCACAGCTATTTTAGCTGATTCCACCTGCAAGATTGTATATAGGTACTAGTACAGATACTAGCAATATTCCAACACCGAGACCGAGAACTACAATCATGATAGGTTCAATGAGCCCTACCAGAGTATCCACCGCCCCATCTACTTCACGTTTATAGAAATCAGTCAAAGTTTTCAATATTGTCCCCAAAGAACCTGTCTCTTCTCCTACTTTTATCATTTGAACCATAATTCCAGGTATTTCATTTGGATGTTTTTCAAAAGAAGCAGATATGGATAGACCAGCTTTTACGTTGTCAGATACTTGCTCTAGTAAAGTTTTATATACACGACTACCGACAACCTTTGAAGTAATCTCTATGACTCTTAAAATTGGAACTCCAGATGAGAGCATTGTATCCATATTGTCAGCTATTCTAGAGAGGTATAATTTTTTATACAAATTGCCTACTGCGGGGATAGAAAGACGAACATTATCAAGATAAATCTTACCTTTTTCTGTAACAGATAATCTCCAAATCCAAATTCCTGAAAGTACAAGGAAAATCAAAACTATAAAGCCATAATTAACGAAAATATCTGAAATAGTTATTATTATTTTGGTATAAAAAGGTACTGCTTGCCCAGAGTCTAAAATAATACTTGAAAGCTTTGGTATTACCACAGTGAACATAAGTGTCATAACTATAAAAAAAGTAGTGATGACGAAAATAGGATATATAAGAGCATTTCTAGTTTTAGAAGTAAGAGAATACTGACGATCTAAATATTCAGCAAGATGTAGAAAGACTTGATTTAATTTTCCTGTCTCTTCCCCTACTGTGACCATGTTTATATAGAAATCTGAAAATACATCTGGGTGACGAGAAAGAGCTCCAGAAATAGACACTCCAGCCTGAAGGTCATCACCAATTTGAGTAAGCTTGCGACTTAATAATTTTTTCTCAGTATTGTTTGCAAGCATCGTAAAAGCTTTCAAAGCAGAAACTTGTGCTTCAAATAAAATTGAAATTTGTCTAGAGAGTATGACTACGTCTTTTGTAGAGACTTTATCAAAAAAAGAAACTTGAAAGATAGATTTTTTTTCATCTTCACTATTTATGGAAAGAATCACAAAGCCACGATGCTGGAGACCGCTTATTGCCATGTCACGATTTGGTGCATCAATTTCACCTTCTTTATTTGCTCCACTTTGGTCTACTGCTTTGTATTTAAATAACATTCAAGTACTAAATTAATTTATAATTACTAAATCATTCGTTCTAAACCTTTTGGATTGAGTGAGTATTCTCTTGCGTTTTCTATTGAAATTTCACCTTCTCGTACTAGCTCAAGTAGTGAATGGTTTAAATCCACCATACCAGATTCCATACCAGTCTCAATAACAACATCAATCTCATGAGTACGCTTTTCACGAATCAAATTTGCGACAGCATTATTGTTTAGTAAGAGTTCATATGCTGGAATAAGTCCACCAGTAATTCTAGGAATTAATCTTTGAGAGAGAATACCTAACAAGCTGGAAGAAAGCTGGGAACGAATTTGATCTTGTTGAGTTCCTGGGAAGGAGTCTATTATTCTATCAATAGTCTGAGAAGCATTGTTTGTGTGTAAGGTAGAGAATACTAAGTGCCCTGTCTCAGCGGCAGTAACTGCAGTAGCTATAGTCTCTGGGTTTCTCATCTCCCCTATCAATATCACATTTACATCTTCACGAAATACAGATTTTAGAGCAGTGTGTGGGTCTTTTGTATCTATGCCTACTTCTCTTTGGTTAATTATTGATTTATTTTGAATATATACATATTCAATTGGATCTTCGATGGTGACTATGTGGCGAGCTTGTTCATTGTTTATGAGATTCACCATTGCAGAAAGTGTGGTAGATTTACCTTGCCCCACCGGACCAACCACCAAAAAGAAACCTTGTTTTTTACGAGCTATCTCTGAAAGAATCGGAGGCAAGTGTAATTCCTTTAAAGTTTTTACTTTTGGAACTAGTCTAAAAACTATATTCATTAAACCTTTTTGAAAAAATCCATTACCACGAAGCCTAGCTTCTCCGCGAAAATCATAAGAAAAATCTATCTCTTGATCTTGTGTAAATTTTTCTATCTTTGTTTTATCTAAAATTTCACCTAAAATTCCTAGCATGTCTTCTGGTGTAAAAGGTTGGTGTTTAACAAGAAATATTAACTCACCAGAAACACGGAGAGCAGGAACCCGCCCTGTACCTAGATGTAAATCAGACCCACCTTCATGAATTACATTTAATACAAGTTCTTCAAATAATTTTTTGTAGTCCATCTATTAGAAAATATTAAACTAAATTAATAATACCTAACTATTATAACCCGCTTTTTGCGTTTATGCTAACGGTATAGTTGATAATTTTATATAGTAGTAGCTTTTTGTGACAAGATATTATTCACCTGTTCAATCACTTCCCTGGGTGTAGAGTTTGCTTTTACTATATACCCTGCGACACCTAGCTCGTTGCCTCTATCTATATCTTGTTGCTCACTTTTGTTAGATAAAATAATTTTTATAGATTTACTAGATAGATTTTCTTTATTTATCTTTTCTAGCATTTCAAAACCATCCATTTCTGGCATGATTATATCCATCAAAATCAAATCAGGTGAAAGACCTCCTTTGAGTTTTTCTATGGCTTCTACACCTCCTGGAGCTGTATATACTTCAAAATTACTTTGACTAAATTTGAGGGCATACATATCCAAAAGGAAATTATCGTCATCTACTATTAAAATTTTTTTCTTTTCTCCTTCCATATGATTAATTGTACTATTAAAATTACTTATAAAAGACTGACCTGTGGATAACTTTAAAGCCCCAAATTGTAAATACAATTTGGGGCTTTAACTTATATTATTCATTTTCATTCTTAAAATTATAAACTTCTTTGAATGGTATAAATCCTTGTATGGATTTTAACATTGCGTCTTCTATCATCATTTTCATTCCTTTTCTTCTAGCTACTTTATAAATCTCACCACTGGTAGGACTTTTCAATATTACGTTCTGCATTTCTTTATCTACCATAAACATTTCAAAAACAGCTATGCGGCCTCTAGCTCCAGAAGGACAATCGGCAGATGGTACAGTCTCATACATTTCATTTTTAGTAATAATTTCTTTCATTTCTGTTTTATATTCTTCTGGTAAATCTTTCATTTGTTCTTCAAGTTGAAGTCTAACACTTTCATCTAAATTAACAAGCTTGCGTGAAGACGGACAAGTCATAAGTGCCAAACGTTGAGCAATAGATAAAATCAACGTCGGAGCAATAAGATAAGGGTCAATACCCATATCTACTAGACGTGGAATAGCTCCGATGGCATTGTTGGTGTGTAGAGTAGAGAGAACTAAGTGTCCTGTAAGAGCTGCTTGTATTGCAAGCTGAGCTGTTTCTTTATCTCGAATTTCTCCTACCATTATCACATCTGGGTCTTGTCGAACAATAGAACGTAAACCCACCGCAAATGTATAACCAATTTCAGGCATGACCTGAGATTGATTCACATCAGGCATATGATACTCTACTGGATCTTCCAAAGAAACGACGTTGTTTTTATCTTTATCCAATTCATTCATCATGGAATATAAAGTAGTGGATTTTCCAGAGCCGGTCGGACCAGTAATCAAAATCATGCCATATGGTCTAGTGAGAGCTTCTCTTATCATTTTCAAATTTGTTTCAGATAAATTTAATTGCTCGAGTGATTTTACCCCATTCCCAGGGTCCAAAACTCTAATAACTACTTTTTCACCATAATAAGATGGCATAGTGGACACACGGAAATCAATCTTGTGATTATCTATGTTTGCACTGAAAGCTCCATCTTGAGGTTTCCTTTTCTCATCTAATCTAAGCTTAGCCAGAATCTTTACTCGAGCTATCACTCCATTGTAGACATTGAGTGGTAAAATAATGGATGTATAAAGTGCTCCATCTACTCTAAAACGAACTTTTACTTTTTCGCCTGTATGCTCAATATGAATATCTGAAGCGCCTCCCTCTATCGCATTTCTTAGTATCACAGCTACTATTTTTATAACCGGAGCGTCTTCTACTATCTTTTGCTCCTCTCCAGCTTTAACATTTTTTAATTCTTTACTTAAATTTTCTTCGGCGAGGCCTTTTTTATCCTCCTCTTCCTCTAAGCTATCAAGTGCTTCAGATACTTGATTGGACATGCCTTTATACACATCAAGAACATTTTCATAATCAGTCCTAGAGATAAGAAAAACTTTAAAAGGAATACCTACTTTTGAAGATATAAACTGCAGAGCATCCATGGCCTGAACATTTTCTGGATTGGTAACACCAACATTTAAAACTCCATCTGTGATAGATATTGGAACAAAATTATAATGCAAAGCTGAATCTTCTGATATATATTTTAAAATATCAAAAGACATTTGTTTGATGTTAACTTTTGCTATTGGCATCCCTAAATACTCCCCTCTTTCTTGAAGGATTTTATCTTCTGAAATACCACTATCAGTCAAAGCTTTATATATGTCGCCATTGTATTTCTCATTGGCGCGAACTTTGATTTCGCCAATCTGGTTTTCATTTATTATATTTTTTTTAACTAATGCTTCTAAAAAACTCATTTTTTAATTTGTTGGAATTGTAGTTGGTGTTGGTGGAAGTGAAGAAGGTTGCGGAGCGGAAGGTGTCGGTGCTGGTGTTTGTGTAGGTGTAGGTGTAGATGGTTTTGGAGCTGTATTAACTGGGATATTTGATGAGGGTTGAGAACTGTCAGCTCCAATTGGAGCAAAAGGATTTGGTCTACCCTCATTCCCATCAGGTGATAAAACAACGTTTGAATCGTGTAGCGTAGTGAAAGCAGCGTCAGAAAAAATACTATCATCTAGTTTAATACTCTTTACGCTGAGTAAAATAGCTAAAAAATCTTTATTTGCGAGTGTGTCAGCAGAGGAATTATTTGTCGTAGTGACAACTTTCGCACTATTATCCGTAGATACCAAATTGTCTTCTTCTGGAGATGATTTTATAAAAAAAATATAAACTAAAATTAGAATTATAGCTACTGACGCAAATATTATAATGTTTTTAATTTTGGGAGTCATATTAATTTTTTAACCAATAAGTTTTAATTTTAAAATTATATTTATAGGATCCTCCAGGATTAGTCTTGGAATCTACTTCGGATGAAAATGATATGGAGGAAATATCTACTATTCTTAGATTGCTTTCAAGGTCTTTTGTAAAATTTATAAAATTATTATAAGGACCGGAAACAGAAAATTCCATATTTAATACTTTATAATCTTTATTTGTTTCCAATTTACCTCCAGATCCTGCTTGCTTGGCGTTAGCTTCGACTGGCTCTTCAGCATTGTATTTTACATCTTTGAGGGCCATCCCATAAGGAGAAGCAATCTTTTCTATTTCTAGAATTAAACGTATGTTATCAATGTTGTCTGGTAAAAGCTTTTCCAGCTTTTCTAAATCTTCCTTGCTTATAGAGTTAAATTTTGAAGTCAACTTATCTCTTTCATTTTCTAGTGCTTTTGAATTATTTAAGGCTTCATTGTAAGAATCAAGCTCTGCTCTCAAAACAGGTAGCTCTTGATAGATAGGATTTGTAAACATAAAAAACCCTCCGATTGAAATTCCTATAAAAATAATTGGTAAGATAAATCTAGTCATAATATTTAATTTACAATTCCTGGCTCCATGTTTTCGTTAATTTCATTTTGGTCTGTTAAAAGCTGTACTTTATAATCAACAAAGGAAGGGTTTACTGAAAAATCTAACTCAAATGCCACGTTGCCGTTTTCATTTAAAAATAAATTTGAAAAAACTGGGTCAATAAAATTTTTGTTTTCTGCAAAAAGATCAGATTGAAGAGCTAGAAAACTATACCCTAGAGTCACTCCTGACATTTTAACATTTATTCTAGACTGATCACTCTCACCAAAAGAATAACTAAACTTTGTAAAGCGAACACTCTTCATGGTCATTTCTTGCAATGCCTGGAAAATAGGAGTGACAGCTATGTGTTTAGATAAAATTTCATTGGCTGCATTTAATCTTCTGTCTAATACTTGGAGCTCTTGTATTTTAGAAGGTTCGAAACGATTTTTTGCTAAAGTTAGATTCGATTTCTTTGCTACCACATCTTTAGCCATAATACCCTTGTAGAAATAAAGACCTCCTGTAACCAATAAGATGGTAAACAAAATAAAAAGAGAAATAATCGTAAAGAAATTAACAGAGCGAGGCGTAGTAGCTGACTCTCTAACCATAGGTTTTTTAGGTATAAAAGATGTTTGAAAATTTTGCTCCATTGTTCTTTATATTATATTACAAAAACAACTTAAAAAGAAGTAAAATGTGTATAACTTTACCTCATTTATAAAATCTTTCCTGTTAAATTTACTGTAATTTACGCAAAGCGAGCCCTATAGCTACCGCAAACTCTGGACCAAGTGTTTCTAATACTTTATCTAAAAACTCCGGAGCAGCAACTTTTGAAAAAGGTCTCCCGATTTGTATTTCAGCTCTAAAATTTGTAGCTGCCACTTCTGGAAGGCCCTTTAGTAAAGCTCCCCCACCAGTAAATATTACTTTACTGATAATTCGATTGTATTTTTTTTCATAAGCGAGCAAGGTATTATTTGTTTCAGAGAAAATATAGTCTGTGTGAACCTTTATAATATCAGTAAGATTTTTTTCTGTAGGATTACCAAAAAGTCCAAATTCTTTTTTCATTTTTTCTGCTTCATAAAAAGGAATGGACAGAGACTTGGAAATAGCATCTGAAATATCAGCTCCCCCACGTTCGATAGTGTGATAACTCTTTACCATGCCAAACTCTACGATAGTGAGCTTGGTGCGTGAAGCACCAAAGTCTATCAATAAAATAGGCGACAATTCATGTTCAAAATTTGATCTAATTGAAGAAAATATTTCTATTTCAAAAAAAGATGAGGACAATTTGGCTTCCCCTACTATGGAACGGTATTTTGAAACTGCGTCATTTTGTGTAGCTACGACTAAAACATTATTTTTTGCACCTTGTTCAATTACGGGCTCAGAACTATTCATCTCTTCAAAAGATGGTTCTTTCTGTGGCAACATAAAATAATCCACAGAAACCTCAGTGATGGGTACTGGTATATATTTACGAGCTTCAGTAGAAATTACATTTGACATTTCTCCTTCTTTTATTGAAGAAGGTAGATCAATAGTAAAAATCAAACTTGATTGTATGGGAATAGACAAAGCTACGTCTTTAGTGCTGACGCTTGATTGATTTAAAACTTCTCTTAATGCCTCAGAAATCTTTTCTACTGTAAGGTTGGTGATACGGCCTGCGTCTTGGTTGTCATAAGGGCCAAGAGCTATAGCCCCATAAGTCTCGAGGATCGCCTTGCTACCCTTTTTCTTTATCTCTACTATCTTGATAGCTGATGAACCTATATCAATACCTACGGCGCTATCCGTGGCTCCGCCTACTAATTTTCCTATATTACCAAGGATATTTGAAAAAGGATTGTCCATTTTGTGTTAATATTATAGCATAAATGCGATTTTTAAACACTATATTAAACATTGTTTTTCCTGTGAATTGTCTATCCTGCGGGAAAATGGGTTCCCAGTTCTGTTTTGATTGTCTTGCATCTTCTCCGACAGCAGAGCGCGAGAGTGTAGAATGGGTTTTCCCTATATTTGATTATCGACATTCTCCAATAAAAAAAGCTTTGCATCTACTCAAATATAAAAATGGAAAAAATATAGCAAAAATTTTTTCTAGCGTATTGTATGGAAAAATCTTAGAAGAGCTAGCTGATTATAAAACAATGGAAAATTTTCGTAATGTAATATTGATACCTATCCCCCTTTCTAAAAAAAGATACAGAGAAAGAGGATATAACCAAGCTGAATTATTTTGCAAAGAATTAATAAAACTAGATAACAATACAAACTTTAAACTGGAAACAAACATACTAAAAAAACCAAGAGAGACTGAACACCAGGCAAGAATTAAAAATAGGAGTGAACGGATGAAAAACATAATAGGTTCTTTTTCTGTACAAAATGAAGATTTAATAAAAAATAAAAATATTATTTTAATTGATGACATTCTCACCACTGGAGCGACGCTTGCTGAAGCAAAAAAAGTTCTAAAAAAATCTGGTGCTAGAAAAATAATAGCTTTTACTATAGCCCATTAAATGATTTTTATTATTATAAATAACCTGATACAATAAAAACTATGAGAAATTGTAAAGATTGCGAACCAGCACAAGAAAGCCACTTTGTGGCTTATACCTCTGTAGTTTTAGGGTGGATAGACGAGCCATTTTTTAAATTTATGGAGTATGTATTTAAAAATACAGCTGATAAAATTGCCGACCAGCTGTCTATGCCATTTTTTTATTTGATGGTATTTTTACGACTTGGAAAATTTACATACAAGCCAGAATCTACTGACACATACCGTACAAAATGTTTTTGGGAAGAAGCCACACGCCGTGGAATAAAAATGAAGCAATTTCACCTCGGCCCTGTGCACGATACTTTTATTGCTGAATTTAAAGGTAAGAAAATACAATTTGACGGTTTGCCTAGACCCGCAGTAGAAACCTCTCCTGCCCTAATGTGGATGGACAATAAAGGCATCATGAAAAAGAAATTTCAAAAAGAAGGCTTGCCTGTAGCTCGTGGAGGTGTGGCTTTTACAAAAAGAGGAGCAATGAAAATTTTTAACCGAGTAGACAAACCTGTAATCACAAAACCAAACCTAGGCTCACGCAGTAGACACACTATGATACACATAGATACACCGGAGTTACTAATGATAGGTTTTAAAAAAGCCAAAAAACTCTCTCCTCTTGTAATAGTAGAGGAAGAATTGAAAGGCTTCTTATTTAGAGGAACACTAATAGATAAAAAACTAGTCGGAGTGGTAAAACGTGACCAACCAGAAGTGACCGGTGATGGCATACACACCTTACAACAATTACTCGACAAGGAAAATGAAAGACCAGAAAGAGCAGGGCCGTTATTCCATAAAATAAAAATAGACAAAGAGGCAAACGAGGAACTAGAAAGACAAAAAGTGAAACTCGAAGATGTAATAGAAAAAGGAAAGATAATTACTTTCTCCCAAAAAACTAGCCGAGGTGTGGGAGGTACAACCACAGAAGTGACAGACATAATACACCCTGACAATTTTGAAATGCTAGAGCATGTGGGAAGATTTTTAAATGACCCGCTCGTAGGAGTAGACTTTATAATGGAAGATATTACAAAATCTTGGAAGACTGAACAACATTGTGGAATTATAGAATGTAATAGTTTGCCTTTTATAGATTTACACCACTACCCTCT
>CAYYJU010000011.1:0-18361 GCA_964472335.1 uncultured Candidatus Saccharibacteria bacterium
CTGAGTAGCTAAATAATTTGTATTGTGATCTTTTTTTAGTTCTTCTATATCTAGAGACATATAATTTAAAATCAGAGTAAATGCTTTTTTAAAGGAGTGGCTGAGCCTGCGAGGGACCGAGCGACTGCAAAAAAGTATCTTACTCTGATTTTTAGAAACTTATTTTTTAGCTTTTACTTTAGAAGATGCTGCTGCACGCTTTTTGAATCGTTCTACACGTCCAGCTGTGTCCATTATCTTTTCATTTCCTGTGTAAAATGGGTGGCACTGACTGCAGATTTCTACTTTGATTTCAGGCATAGTTGAACCAACTTCAAAAACTGCTCCGCAAGCGCAAGAAGCTTTTGTTTTTAAATCATATTTGGGGTGTATATCTTTTTTCATGTTGTATAGAATAATAGCATAAATTCACTTTCAAGGCAAATTCTCTATTAAAGTAGGTCTATATTTGCCTGAATTTTTGCTTTTAAGTTCATGACGCTCTTACTATAACCACAGCTCGCTCCACCTGTGCCATAATAACTACAAGCTGCTTTGTGTTGAGCACTAGCGCTAGATCCAACAGCTCCCTTGTCTGTCAAAAGCATTGAAGAAGCAAAAAAGGCATCTCTTGGGTTCCAAGGATCAGCTTCATGTCCTAAAAGATTTTTTAGCCTACTTTCATACCCACTCCATGTAGAAGGAATAAATTGAGCTGGCCCCATAGCACCTCCATATCCACCTACACCAGCAATAGGGCAAGAAACTTGAGTTTTATCCCACACTCTACCAAGTTTCGCTGTAATTCGTAGAAAATCATCTATATCTCCTTTTCTTCCAGGTAACCCCATTGGTTTCATCACTCTCTCAAATGGTGTGCCTGTATTTTTTCCTACTCCTGCTCCTGTGGTGGTGTTGGTCATATAACATTGACCAACATTTGCTCCCAGGTTGCTTTCTTGAGTTATAACTGCAAGCAAGAAAGCAGGCTCTACGCCTGTGGCTTTACTAGCTTCAGTTGCGTATTGTAACGCTGTACCAAAATCAATTTTTGTGGAAGTTCCAGCAAGTGGGAAAAGTGCTGCACGAATTTTATCTGCTCTAGCTTTTTTTTCTGTAGCTAATTTTTGATATTCACTTTCTTTGTTTTTTGAAATAGCTAAAAGATTTTTTTTCTCTGCTTCTGATTGAGCTACTTTTTTTTGAGCATTTTCTAGTTCTGCTTTGGCGTCTGTCTCGGCGTCTTGTTTTTGTTCTAGTTCTGCCTTTGCTAATTCAGTTTGTTTTTTTGTGACTCTTACGATGCCTAGTGAATCTTCAATACCTTCTTTTATAGCTGTATAAGCTTCAATGTCTCCATAAAAATCCGAGATACTCTCGTCGGAAAGTATTAAATGCATAATATTACCATTATCAAATTCATGTTCATTCCTCAATAACTTTGCCAGAGATGCGTGTTCACGAGTTATTTTTGTAGACAAGGAATTTATTGTATTTGTCTTTTCTGTTATATGTACTTTTATTTGAGCTATTACTAGAGCCCGAGCTTTTATCTTTGCTTTTAGAGCATTTATTTGGCTAGTTAGGTAATCTACATCACCTTTTATTGTACCTGTGGTTTTTTGTTGGGCCTTTTGTTTCTCTAGCAACTCTGCTAATTGTGCTTCTATTTGTGCCAATTCATTTTTACAATAATCCTTATTTGCTTGGGTAGAGTCTGATGTAAGTTTTAAACAGTCAAAATAAGCCTGAGTGGGGTTTATAAAAAATCCCAACATTATAAATGCTGATGCGATCAATATAAGAAAAAAAGCTATGACATTCTTCTTGGTCATAGCTTTATTGTATCATATTTTATATTATTTTGAATCCCCAGATGCTTCGGCTTCAGGATCTTCTTTCTTACCTTTCTTTTCTACCTCAATTGAAGACAAGTCTACTGGTGTAGATTCTTCTTTTTCTTCTACTTGAGCTACTATCGCAGCGACAACTTCGGTACCTTCTGTGATTATTGTAATTCCAGATGGTATTTTTATGTCAGAAACATATACCTGATCTTCTAGTGTATTTAAAGCAGAAATATCAACTTGTAAATTCTGTGGAAGCTCTGAAGGCAAACCTTCTATTTCAACTTCGTGGAGTACTTTTACAAGATTTCCTATACCACTCTTTACTGCAGGTGCAACACCTGTAAATACGATAGGTATATTTACATTTACTTTCTTCTTCATATCTATAGCCAGGAAATCAGCGTGTATAGGCTCACTGGTGACGGGGTCTACTTGAACTTCGTGAATCAAAACATCAATATCTCCTTCGTCTAATGATATCTTTACAGGAGAAGACTCTCCGGCTTCACGCCAAGCTTTCTTGAAAGAAACTACAGGGATAGCTATAGAAGTAGTGTCTTTACCCATACCATAAAAAACAGCTGGGATTTCGCCCTCTTTTCTTAATTTATCTAATTTAATACTTGTGTCTCTCTTTTTAGCTTTAATTACAAACATAAGAAACAGTATACCCGAACAGGTGGGAAAAGTCAAAAAGCTATTAGACCCTATGGCTTGATTGGTGTTCTTTTACTATGTGGTCTCTTATATATTCTCTAGTGCCTGCTCCAGATATGCTATTTTTATCAGCTATTTTTTTGCCTGGGTTGAATATATTTTGTGGGTCAAAAATGTCTTTTATTTCTCTAAATATTCTAATTATTTTTTCTCCATACATTTTTTCCAAATATGGTGTACGGATAAGACCATCATTGTGCTCTGCAGTGATAGATCCTTGGTATTTTAAAACCAAATCATATACTCTTTCACCTAATTCTAATATGATTTTTGCTGTATCGGGGCGCTTGAAATCCATCAGCGGGATAATATGAAAATTTCCATCTCCAGCGTGACCAGCTATGGTGTATACCAATTTATACTCACTTAAAATTAGATTTAATTCTGGGATAAATTTTGGTAAAAATTCTGGACGGACTATGATGTCGTCTATAAATGGTGCTGTGTGCATCTTTTTTACATGCTTTCTAAGTAGTGCAAAGCTTTCTCTCCTGATATCCCAATATTTATTTGCTTCAGCTTCATTTTCTGTAATGTGAATTTTCAATTTAAAATCTTTTATTTTTTCTTCTAGCTTTTTACATTTTTCATTTACCTCTTGTTCATTTTGCCCAGAAAATTCCACTAAGAGAATCAATTTTGGGAAACCACCACTGAGCATCATGAAAAATTCTGGGATAAAACTCCAGCCGAGTTTTATCATTCCCAAGATACCTTTATTTTTCAAGAAATCTGGGAAGAATTTTACAGCCAATTTCATAGTCTTGTCATCATAGGCTTCGAGTGTCTCTGGATTGAGCTCTAAAATTTCATCTACGAGTCTACCTAAGGGAGAGATATCATTCATGAAAATAGCCACCAGCTTGGAGTATTTAATATCTGGAATAACTTTAAAAGTAATTTCTGTGACTATGCCGAGTGTACCTTGTGAGCCCACTAAAAGTTTATTTAAGTCGAAATATTTTAAATCAGAACCTGAAAAATATTCATCGTGTCGGAGCCCGCCTGCGGGTAAAGCGGGAATATTTTTCAAGTTCTGATTAATGACATTCCATATAAAATATCCTGCAGAATTTTTATGAACTTTTGGCTTGGCATGTTTTATGTCTTCTTCATTTTCTGTTATCAATTTATTTATTCTGCGATATATTTCGCCTTCAGCTCCGCCTAGTGTCATCTTTTGGTTTAACTCACTTTGATTCAAGGGTTTGATGGTGTATTCATTTCCGTCATGAAATATTATTTTTGCTGATACTATATAGTCTTCAGTTTTTCCATATTTCAATGTTCGCTCACCAGCAGAATTGTTGCCATACATACCGCCCATAGCATTCAAGCTCTTTGATGCTGTATAGCAAGGCAATATCAATCCTTTAGCTAAAGTAATTTTTTCAAAATCTCTATAAAACATTCCTGGCTCTACTGTGATTTCCCATTCATCTTTATTTTGTGTCGGTAGTGGGCCACCTATTAATTTATTAATATGACGAGTGAAGTCCATGATTATAGACTCACCGATAGCTCCACCGGACATACAAGTACCCGCACAGCGTGCTGTGATAGATAATTCAGGGTGATTAGGCTTGTTTACCATCATCCACTTCACTAAATTCCTGACGTCGTCAGCGTCGAGTGGGTACACCACAAGCTTTGGCATAACCTCAAGCAAGCTCGCATCATGCGAGTATTTTAAAAGTGTATCTTCACTATCATCCACTTCCCCTTTAAAAAATTTTAATATTTGTTCTTTCATATTATTAATTAAGAGAATTTTTTAAAAAATCAAAAACCTCAGTAAAGCCAGGTATAGTCGCTGACCATATTTCTGGTTGTTTATTCATTGAGTCTATTACATCTGATGCTTTCATCCATTTTATCTCTTGAACTTCTCCATCATTAAATTTTAATGTGGAAATATCTCCGTTAAATCTATGATAAAAAGAGTGTGTAAATTCTCTATTAGGATTATGGTCTCTTTTATAGATTTTTCCTTCAATTAAATTACTTTTTTCTAACTCTAATCCAAGCTCTTCTCGTAATTCATTATTGATGCCTTCTTCGACACTTTCTCCACTTTTTATATGCCCTCCAAAACGAGTATCCCAACAATTAGGCTTAAGGTCTTTATCCTTTGCTCGTAAATGTACTAAAAAATATATTTCTCCTTCAACTTCTTTAAATATATAGATGTGAACTGTTCTGTGCCAAAGACCAGTCGAATGAATGACTGACCTCAGCTCATTTTTCCCAGTTAGTTTATTATTCTCATCTACTAAATCTAAATATTCTTCCATTTACTTTATGTTATTGAAAAGTTTTAAACGATTCTCTACTACGCTTTCTATTGCTGACACTGCCGGAGCTAGAATTTTATATGGTGTAGTCTCATTTGGGTTTTCAGCAAAAGATTTTTTTAATGCTTCATCAAAAGCTATGCGTATTTCTGTGCTGATATGAACGATGACTATTCCATTTTTTATTCCTGTAGTAAAATCTTCATCTCTTAACCCAGAGCCACCGTGAAGTACTAATGGCACACCAGTCTCTTTCCTAAGTAATGCCACAAGCTCACCATCTATGTGTGGCTTACCACTTTTTATAAGCCCATGAACACTGCCGACAGATGGAGCAAGCAGATCAATGCCCGTAAGCATTACAAACTCTTTGGCTTCTACAGGGTTTGTCTTCACTCCGGCACCTTCTGGTATGGTTTCTTTTATATTTGAACCAGAGCCTATATATCCGAGCTCTGCTTCTACTATAATTTCAGGGTTTACACTACGAGCATAGTCTACACATTGTTTGGTCAATTTTACATTTTCTTCAAAGCTCAAATTTGCACAATCGATAATGACACTATCAAAACCAGCGTCTATGGCTTGTTTTACTCTTTCAAAAGAATAGTGATGATCTGCATTTAGAAAAACAGGAAAATTTTCTTTTTCTCTCACTTCTTTTATTAATGCAATAGCTTCATTTCTACCAAAAAAATCTTCTTCACCTTCTGATAATCCTATTATCACTGGCACATTCAATTTTTTTGCAGCTCTTAGTACACCATGAAATCCTTCAAGGTTTGAAATATTAAAATGGCCGATAGCTACACCTTTTTCACTTGCTTCTTTGATACATTCTCGAAGTGTCTTCATCCTTCTATTTTAGCATTTCTTTGAGAAGTTTGATAACTATTTGTGGATTTGCAGAACCCTTAGATTCTTTGATGATTTTACCTACCAGTGACATAATCGCATTTTCTTTTCCAGATTTATATGAAGATACTGGTTCAGGGTTTTCGTTTATGATTTTTTGTACGATTTCTTTTAATGCACCTTCGTCATTGCTCTGAAGTAAATTATTTTCTGTGGCAATTTTTAATGGAGATTCATCATTTACTACAATTTTGGCTAAGATATCTTTGGCTGAACGAGAAGAAAGTTTATTTTCTGATAACAATTTTATTAATTCAGCAAAATTATTTTCATTTGGAATTTTTATTTCTGGATTTGATTTTTTAAGACCAATATAATCAGAAGTTATGTAGTTTGAGGCAAGTTTTATAGCCTCTTTGTCATTTAAGATTTTTGCCACTTTTTCAAACCAAATTCCTAGCTCTATATCATTTATATACACTTCAATATCCTCATCTTTAATTCCAAAATCATTTTTATATCTTAAACGTTTCTGCACAGGAAGCTCTGGAAGCTCACTTTTCATTTTATCTATATCAAAGGCCTCATGAAGTTTTGCTTTTGGTAAATCTGGGTCTGGAAAGTATCTATATTCTTCTGCATTTTCTTTTGAACGCTGAGAAAAGGTAATTTGTTTACTGTCATCAAAACCACGGGTCTCTTTTATAATTTTACTTTCCTCGCCAGCATCCCAAAGTTTTATCATGCGTTCTATTTCATATTTTATTGCTCGCTCCACTGTACGAAAAGAATTTAAGTTTTTTACTTCTACATAGTTTGTAGATTTTTTATCTTTATCTGGAGAAATAGATACATTGGCTTCTACGCGCATCTCTCCTTTTTCCATGTTTGCAAGGGATGCACCTAAATACTGTAAGATAAGCTGATACTCTTTTGCAAAATTACTCGCAGTTTTTGCTGCCTCTTCAGCTGACTCAAAGGTGTGGGCTTCAGTCACCAGCTCCATGAGTGGCACACCAGCACGATTGAAATCAATAAGTGATGCTTCGCCTCTGTGTTTATTATTTGCAGTATCTTCTTCTAGATGGACACGAGTGATATCCATATTTGCCAAGTGTCCACCAGAAACTATCGGATATTTATATTGTGATATCTGATAACCTTTTGGAATATCTGGGTAAAAATAATTTTTTCTATCAAATTCTGTGAAGTCAGCAATATTTGAACCGAGAGCGAGGCCCACTTTTATCACCTGCTCTACAGCTTTTTTATTTACCACAGGCAAAGCTCCAGGGTGCGCCATACACACAGGGCAAATATTTACATTTGGTTTTGTCTCGTCTGGGTCGTTTTTACAAGCACAAAACATCTTTGTGTTTGTCTTCAATTCAGCATGTATTTCAAGACCAATGGTATAATAATATTTTCTATCACTCATGAGAAAAATTATAGCAATTTAAGGCTAAAATGTCTAAAATTTATTTCTTTGGTTTAAATTCTCGGACGATTTTTCCATCTTCTAGATAGACTATCCTATCGCAATATTTTGTATATTCTTCTTCGTGCGTCACCATGACTATGGTCTGTCCTTCGTTGTGTAAGTCTTTAAAAAGTTCCATTATAGAATAGCCTGAAGCTGTATCTAGGTTTGCTGTAGGTTCGTCTGCAAATAAAATTTTAGGATTATGTGCTGTGGCACGAGCGATAGATACTCTCTGTTGCTCTCCACCAGATAGCTGGCTCGGCTTGTTGTCAATTCTAGGCAATAAACCAATTCTCTCGAGCATTTTTTTTGATACTTCTCTCGCTTCATTTTTTGATAAACCTTTCATGAGAAGTGGTATCATCACATTTTCTATCGCAGTCAATTCTGGGATAAGTGCGTAGTCTTGGAATACATAGCCGAGCTCAGACAATCTCATCTGAGTTCGCTCCTCGGTAGACATTTGTTCGGTATTTGTATCATTTAAAATAATTTCTCCGTCAGTAGGGTGGTCGAGTAATCCAATTTGATACATGAGTGTAGATTTTCCAGCTCCGGATTTTCCCATAATAGCTAAAAACTCTCCTTCTTTTACGTCTAAATCAATTCCTCTCAAAACAGGAGTCTCGATATCTTTTGTGGTGTATGTTTTTGTTAAATTTTTTATTTTTATCATAAATTTATCTACCTAATATACTATCCAGTGTATTTTTCTTTACAATGTTTCGTGCAGGAATATAACCAGCCACCAATGTCACCAGCATAAGCAAAAAGAATTTAAACATAGTCTCACCTACGGGTGCGACTAAAATTCCATCTGAGAATGGGAAATTGAGTGGGTATGCGTCAAAGAAAGGCACGAACACAGCATAGACAAACAATAAGCCAATTGAGCCTCCGATGAGTGCGTAAAAGATAGATTGAATTATATAAGAAATCTCAATAGCTTTTTCTGATATTCCAATACCCTTCATGATGCCGATATATTTTCTCCTTGTGACAGCATTGATAAATATAACGATAAATATAGTGATAGAAGCGACTACAATACCAATAAGACCAATGATGTTCCCAAGGAGAGCAAAGGCAATACGTATTTGGTTTAAAAATTCTGGTCTAGCTTCTTCGTGAGTCTGTATTTTACCATCAGCTGAAAAACCAGCATTTACTAAATTTAATTTGATTTTTTCAGCGGTTGTATTTGATGTCGGCTCTATGCGTACAGCTATTTCATTTGCATTGAGATCCGCATTGTCTACAAGTCGTAAAAAATCTTCTTTGGTGATAAATGCACGTAGAGAGACTTGGTTTACTTTTGAGCTGACTATACCTTTTACAATAAAAGTCTTTGTATTTTTACCTACAGTAACTTTTACTTCGTCTCCCGGGTATGTGCCTTCGATGGAAGCAAAAACATCACCAAAAGCTTCAGAATATCTTCGTAATAAATTTTTCCCGAGGACTATGTACCCACTCTCATTGTCATTTAAAAAACTACCTTCAGTGACATAGTTTGTAATACCAGATAAGACTTCTTCGTCTTTTGCTGAAATTCCTGTTATTTGAGTGCTGGCTACATCTTTAGGCTCACTAAAGTCTCTGCGAGTTCTATAATTTGCTTCTATTTGACCACCTTTTATATATCGAATACTTATATCTCCGACTCCATTCATTTTACGTAAAGTACTCTCAATCTCATTCGTACGTTCAATATTATTATTACCTAAAAGAGTAGTCACTATTACGTCACCAGAATATTGTTTTTTGTTTGCAATACTTCCACCTTCTATTAGGCCCACAAGTATTCCAGACACCACGACAAGGTTTAAGAAAGTGAGCATCATAATAAATATTATGAGTATGGTAGTACTTTTATTTGAGCCTTTTATTTGTCTTATAGCTAAAAACCAGCCAACAGAAATAATCTGCGACCATTTTTCACTCATATTTTTTAGTTTCTCATCTTTCATTCTATTGTTTTCCACCGACTATTTTCTCCCCTTCGTTTAACCCAGAGATTATCTCTACCATACTATCTGTGCCGAGTAGTCCTAGCACTACTTCTCTTTCTGTGGTTTTTCCTTTTGCGTTTAATACTTCTACTACATTTTTATCTCCAACTTTTTGTACAAAATAACTTGGTACTGCCAAAACTCCAGTCTTGCTATTTAAAACAATTGAACCGACAGCACTCATACCTGTTTTTATTCTTTCATCTAATGATGTTTCCACAAAAGCTTCATACACAGGCACACCATCTATTTGAGTGTCACGTGAGTTTATAGTCTGGAGCACCCCAGAGAATTCTTCTCCAGATAAAGCATCGAACTTTAGAGAAACTATAGCACCCGGAGAAAGCCTTGATACATCGAGCTCAGAGACTTGCAAGACAATTTCCAATTTACTTTCTCCTAAGATTGAAATCACCCTGTCTCCCACTCCTGCATTTTCACCAACCTCTTTTTCTATATTTGTAACCTTTCCATTAAAAGGAGCGTATATTGTATTCTTTCTTATTTCGGCATTTATCTTTTGTACTTCGGCTAAGGCTACAGCAGAACCTCCATCATTTCCTTCAGTTATAAGTTTTTTGTATTTAAACTCTGCACTTTGCACGTTTAAATCACGATTCTTTTTGGCTTCATTGTATGCATTGTAATTTGCGAGGTAAGATGAGCCAGCTTTGTTTGGAATGTTTAAATACCACATAGTGTCTCTGTAAGGATTTGCATCATTACTAGGAAATGTAATATATAGGCCTCTTTCACCAAGACGAGTAGAAGTCTCTTTATTAATTACTCGATCACTTCTCTCAAGACCAAATGTTAGTACTCGAGAATCTGGTAGTGTTATATTTTCTTTTTCAATTGAAACTTTATATTGACCTTCAGCTCCGTCATAAATTCCACTAATTGTAGGGGCGTCTACGTTGTAACTATCGTTGTCTGGTGTAAGCTCCAAGTCGCTGGAGAGCAGTTTTCGGTATGCACTTTCTACTTTTGTATCTTCTTGTTTTTTAACTCTTTCCAATTCTTCTTTTGCTGCTTCTATGTCTACATTTGCTGATTTTAGATTAGCTTGTTTTATTTTTAAATCAGCCAAAAGACTACCTATCTCTAATTGAGCAAGCACTGCACCTTTTGCGACAACTTGATTATTTTTTACAAAAACACTACCCAATCTTCCACTTGAAGCAAAACCAAGATCGGCCCTGTCTGAAGTCTGTACTTTTCCGGAAAGAACTACAGTTTGTGATATATCAGTTTTTGCCACTAAAAAAGTCTCTGTGTTGCTATTGTTTCCACCAAAAATCATATACACGACACCTAGGACTATTACGATGCCTAAAACTATAGCTATTTTTTTATATTTCTTAATAAGATTTATTATTTTTGTCATATTACACATATTATAGCACAAAAAACCCTGCTCTCAAAATGAGAGATATCGTGCATTTCAAGTCAGGTCTTATAATTTTTTTAGAATTTTTATCAAACTGTCACTAAAATCTTTTATCATTGCATCGTCAAAGAGAGACAATACAAAAACTTTTTTACTAATTTTTTGAA
Organism: uncultured Candidatus Saccharibacteria bacterium; assembly: GCA_964472335.1. Taxonomy (GTDB): domain Bacteria; phylum Patescibacteriota; class Minisyncoccia; order Phycocordibacterales; family UBA9973; genus UBA9973. The sequence goes on from CAYYJU010000011.1 coordinate 10,748, forward strand.
ATTCTTTTACTTGTTTAGCTATTATTTTAGGATCTTCTATTACGTCACTTTTTGTGAGAATTATTATTTCATCTTTTTCTGAAAGGCCGTCTTCTCCTAGACCCAAGTCTTTGTCATATTTTTTCAACTCTTTTCTGATCTCTTTGTAGACTTTCATCATTCCAGTCGTACCTGTCGATAGATTTTCAAATGATACGAGATGGGCGAGCATCTTGGTGCGCTTTATGTGACGCAAAAATTTTACTCCGAGACCTTTGCCTTCGGACGCTCCTTCTATGATTCCAGGAATATCAGCAATAATAAATTTATAAAAATCTCCCAAGTTTGGATCGAGTGTAGTAAATGCATAATCACCTACTCGTGCTTGGGCATTTGTAAGAGAATTTAATAGTGAGGACTTACCAGCATTTGGTAATCCTATAAGACCGATATCAGCAAAGAGTTCTAGCTCTATTTTAAAATTTGCATTTTCTCCATCTTCGCCTTTATTTGATTCTTGGGGTGTAGTGTTTGTGGAGCTTTTAAAATGTTCATTGCCAAATCCTCCATAGCCACCTTTTAGAATTTTTATTTTCTCTCCTTCTTTTGTGAGTTGCCAAGTCTCCTCTGTATCCAAGTTTGTGATTATAGAACCAATTGGTAACTCTAAAAAATAATCTTCACCGTTTGCTCCATGTAGGCTTTTATTTTTTCCATCTCCACCACGGCCTGCAATAAAACTTTTTTTTGATTTGTATTTTGAAAGTATATGAATATCTCGGACGCCCAATACGAAAAAATCTCCGCCTCGGCCTCCGTCTCCTCCTGCAGGTCCACCTTTGGGAATAAATTTTTCCTGACGCCAACGAACCACGCCGTCTCCACCGCGTCCTGCTTCTGCGTATATTGTTAATTCATCTAAAAATGCCATATATTAAGACTGTAGCGCAATTTGCGCTAATTTGATAGCCCCAGCTTGAGATTTGGCTACTGCTAGGAATAATGCTCTATGACAAAACACTGCATCATCTACGCCTGTTAATTTCTTTAATTCTTCTTCGTCACGCAAACCTCCCCAAGTTTTTGGAAAATCTTTTCTGTTTTCAAAACTTTTTGGGTTTTTACGAACTGCTCTAATGCCCCAAGTATTATCTGGTCTAGGATAAATAATAAACATGGGTTCAGGTATTTTATAAAGAATTGCATCAAAAGGATAATGATTATCTAAGACTAGGATGCTCTTGTCTTCAGTCTTTTCATAAATACTCATTACTTTTTCTTCTGCGTCAAAGAGACCACTAGCGATGACTACTTCTCTCATTAAAATAATCTTTGCAAATTTTACGCAATCTAAAAAAACTTCATCAATCTTTGAATCATCTTCATTCCATGCTGGTTGCACAGAAAAGAAATAACTTTGTATTGTATAAGGAGAAATGTTTTCAAAATTTGTAGTATATATATCTTGACCATTGTCTGGACCATCTATTGGGGCTACTAATCTATCTCTTACAGCTTTTGCTATTTTTTCATTGCCGGAAATCTGTGCCCCAAACTTTTTCCAAACTAATCCGAAAGAAGAATACTCTATACCATTCTCATCTTTACCGGCTCCACCGATTTGATGATGGTCAAATCTATTTGTAGCTTCATCGTATATACCTCCGACGTCGTAGACAAAATCTGCTGTCTTTATAATTTCAGGGTCGCGAGTACGAATCACTTCAAATTTTTGACCTTCTTTTTCTAGGACTATAGATAGTGTAGCGGTAGCGAAAATATCATCGGAATGAAAAGATCCATTGTGAGTGACTAATTTTTTTATTGTATCGTTATTGTTTGTGTTCATGGTTATGAAAAATAGTTTGAAATACATCGAATAATAATGAGACCACCTTCTCTATCAAGAAGAAACCTATGATAAAGAGCAATATAATTAAGAAGAATTCAGTCACTCCTTTATTTATTTGAAGTGCAGTATAACTGAAAAAGTATCCAAGGGAAACAAGAGATAAAGCCCAAAGTGGTGTAGACAGCATCTCGGCTTTCAAATATCTCTTGAAATTAATTCTTTTATATCCAGCAAAAATTATGACCACATGGTTTACCATCAGAAACTTTGAAAAGAATATAGACCAAAATGGTTTTTCTTCAAAATGTGGCATGACGGTGAGAACCTTTTTCTCAATATATTGGAAAAATTTATTATGATTTAATTTTTTATTTAAAAACTTTCCAATAAAATAACCAAGAAAAGTTTTTATAGTAGAACCCGCGATGATAACCAATAGTGCAATCCAAAAATTCAATGCGCCAAGTAAAATTAAAATACCAGCAGAGATGGCTACTATCTCCCCTTCAATTATTGTAATTAAAAAGATAAGTAAGTAGGCTAACGACTGACTATTTTCTATAACATGACTAAGAGTCTGTACTGTATCCATAAATTTTTAAAAAAGAGAGTCTACGACTTCTTTTACTAGGGTGCCGTCTGCTTTGCCTTTTAAATCTTTCATGAGAGCAGACATGAGCATACCTTTTTTTGTCGCATCAGTGATGGCAAGCTCAGCCTTTTTAGATTCAGCTATTTTCAACACTTCATCTCTTTCCATAAGCTTTGGTAAATAAGTCTCCAATATAGCGAGCTGGGACTCTTCTACTTTTACCAAATCTTCTCTGTTTCCTTTTTTAAATTGCTCTATTGAATCTTTGCGTTGCTTCGCCAGTCGAGTGATGACAACCAAAGCTTCCTCATCATTTAAAAACTCATTTGGTTTTCTATTCTTTGATACCAAATCATTTGTAAAAGCAGACACCATAGCTCGCAATGTCTCAAGGCGGACAGAGTCTTTCGCCATCATTGCTTCTTTTATTCCATTTTTTATTTGTTCATGTAGCATAAGAAATGTAAATATTGTTTTTAGAAAGCCTTGCGCAGGCTGACGAGCCGAGCAGTTCGCTCCGCAAGCATGCGGAGATAGATTGCTTTATAAAAATACATATTTACATTTCTATTCTACCAAAATATGCTAAAATAAGCTAATGAAAAAACTTATATTTTTTGATACAGAGACCACGGGTAACACTGAAAATGATTTTTTAGTTCAGCTCGCTTATAAAATTGAAGATACAAAGTTTAACCAACTCTACAAACCAGAAATAAAAATTCCACCCGAAGCATCAGCAGTGCACCATATCACAAATAAAATGGTCGCAGACAAGATAGCATTTAAAGATAGTGCTGATTTTAGTAAAGTAAAAGAACTTTTTGAAGATGAAAATTCTGTCGTCATAGCTCACAATGCACCTTTTGATTTAAATGTGATGAAAAAAGAAAATATTGTGCCAAAAAAATTCATCTGCACACTGCGCCTAGCTCGACACATGGATAAAGAAGAGAAAATAGATAGATACAACCTGCAATACTTGCGTTACTATCTGGATCTAGACGTAGAAGCTACTGCGCATGACGCCCTCGGTGATGTATTAGTACTCGAAAAACTTTTTGAAAGACTAAAAACAAAAATAATAAAAGACGAAAATATAAACGAGGAAGAAGCTATAGAAAAAATGATAGAAATTTCTTCACACCCATCCTTATTCAATAAATTAAATTTTGGAAAGTACAAAGGCAAGACCATAGAAGAAGCCCTGCAGATAGACCGTGGCTGGCTGGAGTGGCTACTGCGAGAAAAAGAAAAAGGTGACGTCTTAGATGAAGATTGGATATATACTCTCAAGCATTATCTGCAAAAATAAATACTTGAAAAATAGCAATTTTTGTGTTATTGTAAAAATGAACTTAGTTCTCAAATTCTCTAGTAAGGAGCAAATAGCAACGTATGTTACTGTTGAAAGAAAAAAATGGTGGTGTGTGCAATATATACGACCAAGAAAGCGGTATTATACTTTTATGTGAGACAGTCGATGAAGACCTTGACTCAAATAGCCGAGTCCTAAAGGTTCAGCAGGTCTTGCAAAAAAGAATAGCGCCGTACAAGATAATGGATATGCGAAAGAGTGATGCAGTCATCATATCTAATACTTCCATATTTTCCATTAAACGGTTTGACGATGACTTTTGGGAAATTATTCCCGACACAGTCTTAACATAGGTAGCATTTATGCCACCAGAAGAGCCACGCTCTCTGGTGGCTTCTTCGTTTAGATATAAAATGCTAAAATAATTATATGGAAAATATTATTTGGATAATTTTAGGATTAGTGGGAGGAGTAGCTGTGGCCTACTTTATTTTTGGACGAAAAAAAGAAGATAAAAATACAGATGTGGGACTTAGCTTGATACTGACTCAGATAAATGAATTGTCTCGAACGGTAGATAATAAAATTGGTGAATCTCACAAACAAGTCAATGAAAGTTTGAAATTTCACTCCAGTGAATCAAATAAAATTATCCGTGATGTGACCGAAAGGCTGACAAGACTGGACGAGACAAATAAACAAGTCATATCTTTTGCAGATCAACTCCAGAGCTTGGAAAATGTTTTAAAAAATCCAAAACAACGCGGAATACTTGGTGAATATTATCTGGAGACAGTACTGAAAAATGTCTTGCCACCGGGAAGCTATCAAATGCAATACCCTTTTCCTGATGGCACTATCGTGGACGCTGTGGTTTTTGTGAAAGATAAAATAATTCCAATAGATTCAAAATTTTCACTTGAAAATTACAACAAGATGGCCGAAGAGCGCGACCCAGCAGAAAAGAAACGCCTAGAGACGACTTTTATAAATGATTTAAAGAATAGAATTACCGAAACTGCAAAATATATCCAGCCCAGCAAAGGCACTACTGATTTTGCTTTTATGTTTATTCCACATGAAGCAATATATTATGATTTACTGACAAATAAAGTAGGTGCCGGAGAAGACAACGAGAGTTTGATTCAGCGCTCGGCTGGAAAATATAAAGTAATAATTACGAGCCCCACTTCTTTCCTCGCATATTTACAGACTGTACTTCAAGGATTAAAAGCCCTCAAGATAGAAGAATCTGCAAAAGAAATTATAAAAAAAGTGGAAGACCTCGGCAAACATTTAAAATCTTATGATGAGTACCACGGCAAACTCGGCAATGCCCTAGGCACTGTGGTAAACCATTATAATGCTTCAAATAAAGAACTTAAAAAAATTGATAAAGATGTGCTTCGTATTGCTGGTTCAAGCCCAGAATTAAATTTACTCGAAGTAGATAAACCAAAACAAGAAGAATAGGAATTAGAAAAGGCCGTCGACAATGTTTGTCTCCGGCCTTTAATCCTGATTCTCGGTTCCGCCGAGTCGGTCAATAGGTAGAGGGATCGTTCCACCTTTCATGATTAATTTTTGGCTTCGTCGACTCTTTCTCGACTTCGCTCTTTGAGATTTGTTCGCTCTTCCGCTTTTCGGCGGAAACTCTTTTATGAGGGAAATATCCATCTCCCTCAGCCTCGATATCCTCAAGAGTGAGGACAATGTTTTTTTTCTCGGACATGCAAACCTCCTAATGCGTGACAAATGGCCCATGATTTTCATGAGCATCCATGGTTACACGAGAGCCTCTACAGGCCTCGTCTTTCAGCCTGTTGTTTTTATGCTGGATGACTCGTTGTCGCCGAGTATATCGTTTTCTTCGATGATTACCGAACAAAATGATAACTCCGATAGTTATCGTTAGCATAAAACCAAGTACTGTGAATAAATAAAAGTAAAAAAGGTCGCTCACTTCTTCTGTACCCTTTTCCTTTGCCAAGTAACCGGTCGCCAGTACTGGCGGTGGCGGTGTTTTAAGTGGCTTCGTTACCGCAGCCGAGTTCGGAAACTTTTTAACCTTTGCATTGCTCGGGATTTTTGTTTTTCCTGTCACAATTTGATTCGCCCGAATTTGACTCGGGTCGATCGCGTCTGCAGGAATGAACGGCTTGCCTTCATTTATGTTCGCAGATTTATTTGTCTGCGAAAAAACAAAAGACACCGAAAACAAAATTGCAACTAAAAGAAATAGTACTTTTCTCATCTCAAATCTCCTCTACATATTGAAAAAATCAATGAACTAGGCAGACATCGCAAAAACGCGACACCATAGTTCTACTCTACCTACAAGTATAGCATATTCTTACCCATTTGTCAATGGTAAATAAGCTTATTTTATAAGGGTTTTTTGTATAAAAATAGAAAATGGCCGGAACTCAAAGAGTGTCCGGCCAGATTGATAATTTATTGGGTTTATCGCCCATACTCGAGAAACGCTCGAGCGTCGTTTTTTAGTACTCATCCGAGGATGGACGAGATCTTTGATACCTACTAGCTCGATTGCTTCCGGATTGTGAATTCCCGAAACGCTCGTACTCGGTGTTCTGAGAAATCGAATCCGAGACGGTAGGTCGCGCCAGGTCAATCCTAGATGCAGGCATGATCGGAATCGTCTCTCCAAAAAAATCTGCTTCGACTTCATTGAAGGAGGAGGTTTTGCCACGACAGTCCTCATCTCTAACAACAGGTCTATCTTCGATAAAGACAAACCCTTTGTAAGTATCCCCAGAATTAACTGGGTTCATGCAGGCCTGAAGCGTCTGTAACACTTCTTCTGTTCCGTCTGGAAATCGATAGCGAGCTTGGTAAGCTCGTATCCCCGGCTCCGGAATACGACGAGGCTTCATTGTACTACCTAAGTAGCCGACTAGACCTTCGCCAAAAATCGTGCCGACCTGAATCGGGCCGATACGATCGACATGAAAGGTAAACCTTTCGACGGTTGGATTTCTTTCTCTATAGAGGGCCATGGCTCTCTGGTCAAAAAAGCTTTCTAGTCTTCTTGTCTCGGTCGGTTCGATGCCGCCAGCAACGTAAGGCTTACCGGAGGTAATTGGGTCAAGACGTAGCTCACGCTCTTCCCAACTTTCCTCATCCTCGCTGAAGTCGGGGTGCCAGTTACTTGGATGAGAAAAAGAAAGCAAAGTTCTCCAAATAAGAAGAACGAGAAACAATGCGCTGACGATGTACGGCGCCAACCAGCCGTACTCCTTCCACAACATTGCTGTCGTGTAATTTTCCGGACCGACTGGCAAGGTTGTAACCACTGGTGGTTTACCCTTCCAAGCCGGCTCCGTGGACGTTGTCGGTGTATTGTATTCCTTCGCATACTCACGCCCCCAGATACCGCGAGTGTCGCCGGCTTCGAGCCGATCGATCGTACCATCTGGAAGACGGTAACTGTCGCCGACTTTCATTCGCTTGAAATCGACGTTCGGATTTAACTTCATGACCTTCGCCATGAAGTTCCCAAACTCACGAGAGTCAAGAGGTGAATTTGCCGATACTAATGTGCTAGGTGACAACATAGCCACCATCACTAGTAAGAAAAAAGTAGCAAACATTTTTTTCATTTTCTTTTCCTTCTTTTATTTTTTTATCGAAAAACTTCAGAAATTTAAATCAGCGAAAAAACACGCTTTGATTAAATCATCTACCAAATAGTATAGCATATTCTTACCTATTTGTCAATGGTATATAACCTTATTTTATAAGGGTTTATTCCCTTTTATTGGAATTATTTATTAAAAATGTTATATTGCGACTATTGGCCCTATCGTCTAACGGTTAGGACATCGCCTTCTCAAGGCGGTAATCAGGGTT
>CAYYJU010000012.1:0-3856 GCA_964472335.1 uncultured Candidatus Saccharibacteria bacterium
TAGATCCGGCTTTTAAATACAGAAATGTTGGTAGGGAAACGACAACAACTGTAGTTACAATCTGCGAACTTGTGCGTGACGGAACCTTTGCTGATATTTATGGAAGTCTTGGTAAAGATCTAAACGAACTCTGTTCTACACAAGGACAGATAGTAGCCTTTTGTGAGAGTAATAAGGATAAGCTCTACCGAAAGGGAGGTGGAACATATTTTCTCTATACTTACGACGATGATCCGATTCAGGAGATTAACGACGATGTACGTGTAGCATATGTATATGCTACCGAAATTGATGGTGGCCATTTTGTACTCTCAATTGTCACTCGTTATTTTTCAGACAAGGATATTCATGAAGCCGATGGGCTTTATCGTTTTGTTTTTCCTGAGATAAAACGTTTAACCACATAAAATCGTCTATCTATACAATCGCCCTTAGCGACAGAATTCTGTTCGCAAGGGCGGTTTTCTGTTTTTAGTCCCATTTATTTAGATTTCTTGGAAGACTTTTTAGCAACCTTTGGTGATTTAGACGCCTTTGGTTCTTTTACAGCTCCTTTGTTTCCTTTTAGTTCAGAAATTTCCATTAGCAGAGATTGCAGAGTGTTTTCAATGTGTTTAAATTTATCTGCTTCTATTTTTTCTTCTCTTTCTTCCTCTTCGTCGTCCTCAGAAATTTCTTCCACATCTTCTTGAATTTCTTCCACATCTTCAGAAATTTCTTCCACGTCCTCTTGAATTTCATCGACGTCCTTCTGAATTTCGTCCACGTCCTCCTGAATCTCATCGACGTCCTTCTGAATTTCTTCGATGTCCTCAGAAACTTCTTCAAGTTCTTGACCTTGTCTATTTACTGTTATTTGAATGAATATAGCTAGATATATGGCTTCAAGCGATACCACGGTAGTCAGTATTAATAAAATATCAGACATCGGGACATTGAAAAATTGTAAACCAAAAATCCCAACAAAAAATATTGAGTGTATGACCAAAGACTTTGTAGAGCCGATGGAGGAAGTTAATTTTTTTGAGAAATCATCAAATTCTTTGTTCATAGATGTTTACGTTTATTGTCTAATGTTTATATGATATACTTTTTTATATGGAAACACAAACACAAACAAGTGGAAATGCAAAAGATTTTTTTATAAATTTAGGTGCGATAGTATCATTGTATGTTTTAGTGGGTACTCTCATCGATTTATTTTTTACAGTAATAAATAATGCTTATCCTCAGATAAATAATAGTTACTCTTATATGAGTAGTGGTCAATCTATTAGCTGGCAAGTAGCTACCCTTATAATATTTTCACCAATATTTATTTTGTTGATGTGGTTACTAGAAAGAGAATACACATTAGAACCTGAGAGAAAAAATATGGGTATTCATAAGTGGCTCACTTATATAACTTTATTTTTTTCTGGTCTTACAGTAGCTGTAGATCTGACAATGGTTTTGTATTACTTTATAGATGGCGAAGAGTTAACAGCTGGTTTCTTATTAAAAATACTTACCGTTTTTGTAATAGCTGGTTGTGTGTTTGTATATTACATATCTGATATTACAGACAAGCTTACATCAAAATCCAGAATTATTTGGAGAGTAATTGCTCTTGTTTTGGTTTTAGGAGCCATAATTTCTGGTTTTGCTATACTCGGTTCACCTCGTACACAAAAATTATATAGATATGATGAGCAAAAAATAAGTGGTCTAACAGATATAAAATATTCTATTGAAAATTATTATAGTCAAAAGGGAGTTTTACCTACGACGATTACAGAAGCCGCCGCTGAGGGGTACGGAGTAGTTCTCGTAGACTCACAAACCAATCTTCCATATGAGTATGAAAAAATAGATGAAAAGTCATACAATCTTTGTGCAGTATTTAATAAAGAAACAAAAAATGAAAACTCACAATTCGTAGGTGGTGAAATGTCTTGGAATCATCCTGCTGGACACTATTGTTTTAAAGATACAATAAACTCTAATTTGTATTCAAAACCTATAATAGTAAAATAATAATATTCTTTTTTGCAAATAGACCACTTTTTGAGTATTATGAGAATATATGAAGAAATACGACCATAAAAAACTTGAAAAGAAATGGCAGACTATTTGGGAGAAAAAGGGTATTTATCATGCTAGTGATAAGTCTAAGAAGCCAAAATATTTTGGTCTTATAGAATTCCCGTATCCATCAGGTGAAGGTCTCCATGTAGGGCATCCAAGACCATATATAGGTATGGATGTAATCTCTAGAAAGCGTCGAATGCAGGGCTACAATGTGCTTTATCCGATAGGCTGGGATGCTTTTGGTCTACCTACAGAAAATTACGCTATCAAAACAGGCAAAGATCCACGAGTCGTTACAAAGAAAAATACTGATACATTTAGACAGCAAATACAATCACTCGGTGTTTCTTTTGATTGGTCTCGAGAAATAAATACTACTGACCCAAAATATTATAAATGGACTCAATGGATATTTTTACAGTTCCTAAAAAAAGGTCTGGCTTACAAAGCCAAGATGAATATCAATTGGTGTCCAAAAGACAAAATTGGTCTTGCAAATGAAGAAGTGGTAAATGGATGTTGTGAGAGATGTGGTACACAAGTAGAAAAAAGAGATAAAGAGCAATGGATGCTTGCCATTACAAAATATGCTGAGAGACTACATAAAGACTTAGATGATGTAGATTACTTACCACAAATAAAACTAGGACAGAGAAATTGGATAGGGAAATCTGAAGGTGCAGAGATTGAGTTTGCTGTTGGGGAAGAAAAAGTAAAAGTTTTTACAACTAGACCTGATACTATTTTTGGAGCTACATTTATTGCCCTAGCGCCTGAAGTGGCAAAAAAACTAACAGGGAAAGATTTTGGCATAAAAGTAGATACTGATCGAGAGAACAAAGAAAAAATTGGTGTAGATACTGGACTTCAAGCAAAGAATCCTGCAAACGGAGAATTGATACCGGTGTTTGTGGTGAATTATGTTTCAGCAGAATATGGCACAGGCGCTATTATGGGGGTACCAGCTGACGATGAGAGAGATAAAGAATTTGCAATAAAATATAAATTACCAATAATAGAAAATTATAAAAAAGCAGGGTTTGAAGATTTTGGTAAGAAAATTACAAAATTCAAACTTCGTGATTGGGTATTTTCTCGTCAGCGATATTGGGGTGAGCCTATACCTGTCATACATTGTGGCAAATGTGGTATGGTGCCAGTACCTGAAAAAGATTTACCAGTAGAACTTCCAAAAGTTAAAAATTACCAGCCTACAGATAGTGGTGAATCCCCGCTCGCAAATATTTCAAAGTGGGTAAATGTAAAATGTCCAAAGTGTAAAGCTCCTGCAAAAAGAGAGACAGATACTATGCCAAATTGGGCGGGAAGTTCTTGGTATTATCTCCGGTATACAGACCAAAAAAACAAAAAAGCTTTTGCTGATAAAAAGAATTTAAAATATTGGACGCCTGTGGACTGGTACAATGGAGGCAATGAGCACACTACACTTCACCTACTTTATTCTCGTTTTTGGCATAAGTTTCTATACGATTTAAAGCTCGTACCTACGCCTGAGCCATATATGAAGAGAACTTCTCACGGCATGATACTTGGTGAAGGGGGAGTAAAAATGTCTAAATCTCTCGGTAATGTCATAAACCCAAATGAAATTGTGAAAATCTTTGGCGCTGATACACTCCGTGTATACGAGATGTTTATGGGTCCATTCGACCAAGCGGTAGCTTGGAGTGAAGATGCGATCATCGGCCCAAGGAGATTTCTGGAGAGAGTGTGGAGTATTGCGAATCTGATACAGAAAAATTCTGCCGCTTTACCCGCAAGCGGG
>CAYYJU010000012.1:3956-10009 GCA_964472335.1 uncultured Candidatus Saccharibacteria bacterium
CGACACGGACAGAATTCTTCTGTATCTGCTTCGTTACATAAAACTATAAAAAAAGTCGGAGAAGATATTGAAACCATGAAATTCAATACAGCTATTTCTTCATTGATGATTTTTATAAATGAGACAGAGAAAGAAGAGACTATATCAAAAGAAAAATATGAAATATTTTTAAAATTACTTTCTCCTTTTGCTCCACATATCACAGATGAAATATGGCAAAATTTTGGTCATAAAAAAACAATCCACCATGAATCATGGCCTATTTTTGATGAGTCAAAAATAAAACAAGAAGAAGTAAATATAGTAGTCCAAGTAAATGGTAAAGTCCGGGGTACTTTTAAAGCGAGTGCAGATATAAAACAAGAAGAAGCTATAACCAAAGCAGAGGAGTTGCCAGAGGTAAAAAAGTGGATAGAAGGAAAGGATAAAAGATACATTTTTATCCCCAGAAAAATTCTTAACATAGTAGTCTAATTTGTAGTATAATATTTAAATATGAATTCAAAAATAGTAGGTAAATTATCACTCCTATCTTCATTATTAGTAGTTGTTTTATTACCAATTTTTTTCCTGCCTTTTACAAGTATTCCAGTAGAATCTAGTAAGGGTTTATTTCTAGTTCTCGGGGCTATAATATCTGTAATTTTCTGGATAGTCGCAAGATTTTTTGATGGCGAAGTCATAATTCCTAAATCTTCTTCATTGTTGGCTGGAGCAGTCGTGGTATTGGTGGTATTTTTATCAGCTATTTTTGGAGGTGCATCTAGCTTGTCTTTGTTTGGTACGATGCTCGATGTTGGTTCTTTCTGGTTTATTTTCTCTGGTTTTATTTTAATGTTGATGGCATCTATAATCTTTCGTGATGCAAAAAATGCCAGAATCGTATTATTTGGCACCATGTTTTCTGCTTCAATCCTACTAATATTTCAATTTATCCATTTATTTATACCAAAAATTTTATCACTCGGAGTTTTAAATAATAATATTGACAATGTCTTAGGTTCTTGGAATTCACTAGGTATATTTGCTGGTTTTTTTGTAGTAACTTCTCTTTTTGCTATTGAATTTTTCAAGATACCAAAACAAATAAAATTAGCACTAGGTGTTGTGAATGTATTGGCTCTAGTCATGATCGCAGCAGTAAACTTTATTTTTATTTGGGAAATACTGGGAGTTTTTGCTATGTTGATATTTATTTATAAGATTTCTATCAACTCAAGTAAGCAAAAAGAAGAAAACACAAAAATCCATTTCCCTGTATTTTCTTTTGGCATAGTTTTGGTGTGCCTATTCTTTTTCATGTCTTCAAGTATCGTAGGTGGAATATTGCCAATGAAATTAAAAATATTAAACAACGAAGTCAGTCCTTCTTTCGGCTCTACGGTATCGGTTACAAAATCTGTGATTGCACATAATCCAATTTTTGGTATTGGTCCAAATAGATTTAGTGACGCTTGGGCACTCTATAAACCTACTCAAATAAACGACAGTCAGTTCTGGGATGTTTCATTTAATTCAGGTTTTGGTTTGATACCTACATTTACTGCAACTACAGGAATATTGGGTATACTTGCTTGGTTTGCTTTTTTTGCAATCTTTATTTTTACCGGGATAAAATGGTTGTTCTTTAGTATAAAGAATAATATAAACTTAGAGACCATGTCTTTCTTCTTTCTGTCTCTGTATTTATTTGTATCCTCATTCTTTTACTTCACAGGCTCTGTAATATTTATAATGTCTATGATTTTTGCGGGAATATTTATAGGGTTAGCATCTTCTAGTCGAAAAGATGGAGAAATTTCTTTCTCTTTCTTAAATGACCACAGAAAGACATTTATATTCATGCTTGCTCTCATCATAGTGCTGATTGTCACTGCTGCCTTAGGATTTAAGTATATACAACGCTTTATTTCTATTCCATATTTCACAAAGACTCTTTCTGCTACTAAGATTGAAGATGCTGAGTTGAATATAAAGAAAACTTTAGCTTTAAATTCAAATGATTTATATTTGCGAGCATATTCTCAAGTGTATTTGCTGAAATTAAATTCAATAATTTCTAAAAATTCAGCAGAATTATCTGAGGCAGATAAGGCTGACTTGCAGACTAGTCTAGATCAAGCAATAAATGGTGCACAAGTAGCTATAAACTATAATCCAAAAAATTACTTGAATTATCAAGCTCTCGGTACAGTGTTTCAGACAGCTGGAGTGATTGGTGTAAAAGATGCTTATCAAAAAGCCTTGGAGACTTACCAGAAAGCTTCCGAATTAAATCCTGCCAACCCAAGATTAAAATTAATTTTGATGAATATATCTATTGCACTTGAAAAAAAGAAAGACGCAAAAGAATATGCAAACACAGCTCTCACATTAAAACCAGATTACATTGAAGCACTTGTAGCTATGTCACAAATTTTGAAAACCGAAGGTAATACAGCTGAAGCTGTCTCTTATGCACAAAAAGCCTTATCTCTTTCTCCTGGAAATAAAGATTTGATAAATTATGTTGAAAAACTTAAAAATGGAAATCTCAGTGCAGAAACACCCGAGATAAATACTACTCCCGCAAATAATTAGTAGAAATGAATAAGATTCTCAGGATTCTAAGTAAAGAATATGGGAGCATAAACCAAGCGGCTCTTTTGCTTGGTTTTTTTGCTTTCCTTTCTCAAGTATTGGCATTGTTTCGTGATAGATCAATCGCTTACTTTATAGGACCTTCTTCGAGTTTAGATGCTTACTATGCAGCCTTTCGTATACCAGATTTAATTTTTATTTCTGTCGCATCTCTCGCTTCTATTACAGTACTTATTCCTTTTATTGTTGAAAAAATGGATGATGGAAAGGTGACACTGAAAGCTCAGAAATTCCTAAACGACATTTTTACAGTTTTCTTTGTTTCAATTATTTTTATCTCTGCAATAATTTTTTTCCTTATGCCATTCCTTGTGTCTATCATAGCTCCAGGTTTTACGGGGGAGATGCAAGATAAATTGATAGTACTTTCAAGATTGATGTTACTCTCTCCAATACTTATGGGGCTTTCAAACCTTTTTGGCACAGTCACACAGCTTTTTCGTAAATTTTTTATTTATTCACTTAGTCCAATTCTCTATAATATTGGAATTATTGTAGGTGTAATATTTTTCTATCCGACCTTTGGTGTATATGGTCTAGCACTTGGAGTAGTCTTGGGTGCTTTTATGCATTTTGCCGTGCAGGCCATAGCTTCTTATAGTTGTGGTTTGTCTCCTAAATTTTCTTCATCAATTTCCTCAATTAATTTTAAAGAGATAAAACGAGTAGCGACGACATCTCTCCCTCGCACACTAGGACTTTCTTTTAACAATATAGCTCTAATAGCTATCATTTCGCTCGCTTCTTTTTTAAAGGGTGGTTCTATATCTATTTTTAATTTATCACTAAATCTTCAATCTGTCCCTCTAAATATCATAGGAATATCGTATGCTGTGGCTGCTTTTCCCACTTTAACGAAATCAATTTCTTCTGGCAAAATTGAAGAATTTAGAAAACATTTAAAATCTGCAGCTCGAGCTATCGTGTTTTGGTCTATACCTGTGATTTTTCTCTTTATTGTAGTTCGAGCACAAATTGTCCGAGTCATACTCGGCTCCGGGTCTTTTTCTTGGGAAAATACTAGATTGGTAGCTGCCTGCTTAGCGATATTCTCTGTATCGATTTTGGCTCAAGGGATGATAGCTCTACTGTCTCGCGCTTATTATGCAAATGGCAATACTACTAGACCCTTAGTTATAAATTTTATTTGCTCTACTCTAATAATAATTTTATCTTTTGTCTTTATTCATCTTTTTGAAAATTGGGTTTTCTTTCATCACTTTATCGAATCTTTGCTAAAAGTAGATGATATAGAAGGCACAGCAGTGCTTATGTTGCCACTTGCATATTCGACTGGTACTATTTTAAATGCAATTTTATACTGGTATTTTGTTCGTAGAGATTTTATGAAAGGGGAATCTTTTATAACAAATACATTTTTCCAAAGCTTAGGAGCTTCTTTCTTTTTAGGATTAGTGGCATACCTATCTCTAAATATACTTTCTCCAATCTTTGGCACCACGACTTTTTTGGGTGTATTTTTACAAGGCTTTATTTCTGGAATATTAGGTATTTTTTCTGCAGTTTTAGTTTTACATCTATTAAAAAACGAAGAATTGAAAGATGTTTTGAATACTCTACATACCAAGTTCTGGAAGGCTAAAGTCCTAGCTCCATCTCAGGAAGAACTTTAGAATTTTAATTTTTTCTGTTAGAATAGGAAAATGTTCGTAAAAAAGATTTTTCGCCATATTTGGCCACAAATAATGAAGTATAAGTGGTCTTTTTTTCTAACCTTTTTATTTTATGGACTTAGATTTTTTCTAGGTTCTGTGCTTCTCGCAGTCTATTTCAAGAAAATAATTGACCTTATCTCAAATCCTGATATTCCAAGAGCAATGATGAGTGGAAAGCTCATAGAACTTGTCTTTATAAATATACTTATAATTTTTGGCCAGTATATTTTTTCCAGAGCCGGATCGTACTTAGTTGTATATTTTCAAACAAATTTAATAAGAGAATTAGCAAATTATTCTTTTTTAAATATTACAAATAATTCTTATACATTCTTTTCAAATCGTTTTGTAGGAAGCCTAGTCACAAAATCACGAAGATTTGTCAGAGCTTTTGAAGTAATGCATGATACGCTAGTCTTTAATTTTTGGAGTACTTTTATTATTCTAATTGGTATATTTTTTGTCTTATTTAAAGAAGTGCCTACTATAGCCATATTATTTTTTGGCTGGGTGATTTTTTATCTAATTATCGTTTCTTTTGTTATTAGAAAACGTATCACATATGACATAGCAAAAGCCGAAGCAGACTCACGAGTCGGAGGTAGGTTGGCTGATGTTTTCGCAAATGTATTTGCCTTAAAGGTTTTTTCAGCAGGAGGGAGAGAAATAAAATTATTTAAAGAAGTAACAAGAAGCGAGCAGAAACACAGAGATAAATCTTGGTATTTCCAAAACAAGCAAGATGCCTTACAGGCTGGGATGATGGTGGTGGTGCAGGCAGTAGTTCTTTATTCCATTATAAAATTATGGATTGCTGGCAGTTTGACTACTGGTACAGTGGTATTGGTGCAGACTTATATGGTTGTAATTTTTGATCGTCTTTGGGATTTGGGAAAAGCTACTACAAAGTTTATGGAATCCTTTGCAGATATGAACGAGGTCATAGATATTTTTGAAACCAAGCCAGATATAGTAGATCCAAAAGAACCAGAGGTTTCAAATATGAAATTTGGCAATGTAGACTTTCAAGAAGTCAGCTTTTTCTACGATTCTGAGCAAAAAGTTTTTGATAATTTTAATTTAAAAATAAATTCCGGAGAAAAGATAGGTATAGTAGGGTATTCTGGTGCTGGAAAATCTACTATTACAAAATTGCTACTTCGATTTTTGGATGTAAATTCTGGTAGTATAAAAATAGACAACCAAGATATTCGAAATGTGACACAGGACGATTTGCGAAATGCTATATCTTATGTACCCCAAGAACCGATGCTTTTCCATAGAACTATTAGAGAAAATATAGCTTATGGTAAACCAGACTCGACAGAAGAAGAAATAATCTCTGCTGCAAAAAAGGCACACGCACATGAATTTATTTCAAAACTGAAATATGGCTATGAGACTCTTGTGGGTGAGAGAGGAGTAAAACTTTCTGGTGGAGAGCGTCAGCGTATCGCTATATCTAGAGTCATGCTTATAAACTCACCGATTTTAATTTTAGACGAAGCTACTAGTTCACTCGATAGTATCAGTGAACAATATATTCAAGATGCTTTTAGCGAGCTTATGAAAGACAAGACGACAATAGTGATAGCTCATAGACTTTCAACTATTCAAAAAATGGACAGGATTATAGTGCTAGATAAAGGAAAAATAGCAGAAGAGGGAACTCATAAAGATTTACTCGCAAAAGGTGGTATGTACGCTGACCTTTGGAATCACCAGACAGGCGGATTT